>JAIULZ010000110.1 GCA_022565805.1 Balneolales bacterium | reverse complement strand
TACAAACCACACGAATACAAACAAGCCGAACTGGATTTATTTGCCGACAACATCAAACCCGACCGGACACCTGATGACCTGCTCGCACAAATCATGCTCGATTGGGGCTTGCCACTATCCCTCAACATAGAACAAACCGAAGTACTGGGTAAAAAGGTGTTCAAAGTAGCCGAAAACTCCCTTTACGCCTGCTTCGACAACGGAATAGACGAATCCTTTGCCAAAGAAATAGCCAAAGAATCGCCCCTCCGCATCGTATTCCGGGACAACGGCTTCAAAGATGACACCGCCAAAACAAACGTAAAACAGTTGCTAAAGCAGTTGAGTCCGGAAACAGAAATGAAGGTGATTTAGATTAATTGTCAATTGTTAATTGTTAATGGTTAATTTTAATTTTAATTTTAATTTTTTAGTTATGAAGAGAGATAAACCTATAAAGGATAAGAGTTTTGCTTTTGCTATTCGTATAGTGAATGCTTATAAGTTCTTGAACACCGAGCACAAAGAGTTTGTAATGAGCAAACAATTGTTGCGTTCGGGTACAGCTATTGGGGCATTGTATCGGGAAGCAGAACAGGCAGAAAGTAAGGCAGACTTTATTCATAAAATGGCAATTGCTCAAAAAGAGTGCAATGAGATCATATATTGGTTAGAACTTTTATCAGCAACTGACTATTTAGACAAATTGGCATTTGAAAGTTTACATTCAGACGCTAAAGAATTAATCAAATTAATCACCTCAATAATCAAATCCTCAAAGAAATTAACAATTGACAATTGACAATTAAAAACTAAATGGCACTACCTTTTAACATAGAAGAACTGATTCATGGAAATACTATTTCATCGTACGCTTCCTCCGAAACGGTCTTTGAAACCGACGACCAAACCTATGAAAATGTAACGCTGACAAACCTCTTTAAGGCTCTTATTTATCCTATAAGTAACCAAGCTGGTAACCAAGTTAAATGTATTACAATCAGAATATTAGAGAAAATTATTTCTTTTTGTAACCAAGCTGGTAACCAAGCTGGTAACCAAGCTGGTAACCAAGCTCGGGAGGTTGTTGAACAACAGGTTCATGAGCGGGTCGGTGAAATCTTTCTCCTTGCCAATAACTATGTAAATCGATTACAAAAACAGTTGAGTCCCGAAACAAAATGGAGTTGTGAATGACCGATTACAGTGCATTGGAATTATTTGATCTGCTTAATGAGCAAGATGAATGCGATTGGATTGAAGCCAAAGGCGGTCATGAATCTTCACATTCCGTTATGGAAACGGTTTGTGCATTTGCAAATGAGCCGGGGCTTGGTGGTGGTTATATTCTACTTGGTGTGGCTGAAGATAGGTCAACACCGTTTCCAAAGTACATAACTATTAACATTGCAGACCCCGATAAGTCTCAGAAAGACTTTGTGAGCCAATGCAGTTCAATGTTCAATACACCTGTGCGGCCAAAAGTTTCTGTTGAGCGCATACATGGCGATACTGTGCTGAAAATAAAAGTGGACGAACTTCCCGACAGCCAAAAACCATTGTACTTTTCTTCCGAGGGTTTACCTTCGGGTGCATACCGTAGAGTTGGCCCGACCGATCAAAGATGTACTGAAGATGATTTACGTGTTTTTTATAAAGATTCCCAAAGCTACGATCAGGTGCCTATTACAGGGACTGGGTTAGCAGATGTAGATGAAACAGCTTTAAACAGATACCGAAATTTGCGTGAGAAAGTAAATCCGGTAGCCGAAGAATTGACGTATTCAGATGCTGAGCTTTTGGAAGCATTGGGCTGTTTAAATAAACAAAACAAATCTGAGCTCAATCTAGCCGGATTAATTCTTTTTGGCAGTTCTAAAGCTCTGCGTTCATTTTATCCTATGTTGCGAGTTGATTATATCCGTGTACCGGGTAAAACCTGGGTTCCAGATCCGGATGATAGATTCACTACTATTGATATGCGCGGACCCTTACTCACGTTATTGTTCAGACTCATAGATGCTATAAACGCTGACTTGCCAAAGGGTTTCCTTTTACCTGATGATAGTATTCAGGCGACCGCTGTGGGATTACCCACAAAAGCACTTCGCGAAGCCATAGTTAATGCTTTAATGCATCGCTCGTATCGCGAACACAGGCCAATTCAGATAATTCGCTATGATAACCGGATTGAAATCATCAATCCCGGTTACTCTCTCAAATCAGAAGAACGCTTGGGTGAACCCGGAAGCGAAACACGCAATCCTTTTATTGCCGCTGTTTTCCATGAAACAAATCTTGCTGAAACCAAAGGTTCCGGTATTCGTGCCATGCGAAGATTAATGGCTCAGGCACATTTAGCTCCACCCACATTTGATTCAGACAGAAATAGTAATCAATTTACTTCCCGTCTTTTACTGCATCACTTCCTTGATAAAGAAGACCTTGAATGGCTTGCCAATTTTGAGAGCTTAAATCTCACTGATGATCAAAAGCAGGCATTAATATTTGTCCGAGAGGTTGGAGCGATTGATAACCAAACCTAACGCCAAATGACAGATTGTGATACATTACGAGCCAGTAGTGAATTAAGAACGTTAAAGTCGTCTGGGTTGCTTATTGGAAAAGGCAAAGGGAAAGCCACCTATTATGTGCCGGGTGAAGAGCTTAGTACACAACCTCAGGATTTAAGTGCACAACCTCGGGATTTAAGTACACCACCTCGGGATTTAAGTACACCACCTCGGGATTTAAGTACACCACCTCAGGAAATTCTTGATAGAATAGCTACCCTCAATAAAAGGGAGCATAATACAGAAAAGGTGGAAAAAATTATTCTGGATTTATGTGCTGTTCGTCCTATGAAAGCGGCAGAAATTGCCCGCTATTTTTCTATGAATGAAAGGTATATAAAAAGAAAGTATTTAAGCAAAATGATAGCTGATAAACAATTATCGCATGTGCATCCCGAAATGATTAACCACCCTGAACAGGCTTATAAGGCATCCAAACAGAACCAACAATGAAACTACAATTTAAAGAGCAGGATTTTCAGTTGCAGGCTGTTCAGGCAGTGGTAGATTGTTTCGAAGGGCAACCTTTAAACACCAAAACGTTTACCATAGAGCGAAGCAAAGAGTTGATTCGCAAAGCAAAAGAACTGGCATCAGGGAAAACGAATCTTGGTTTTACCATGGAAGAAGCCATTGGCTATCGAAATACGCCCTTTCAGATTACAGATGATCAGGTATTAAAGAACATCCAACAGGTTCAGAAAAATCAAAACTTGCATGTAAGTCAGTCGCTTGCCAAAGTGCCGGGTGCAAAATTGGGGTATAACCTAACCATAGAAATGGAAACCGGAACGGGCAAGACGTATGCGTACATCCGGACCATGTATGAATTACATAAACGTTATGGCTGGAGTAAATTTATTGTAATTGTACCAAGTATAGCCATTCGGGAAGGGGTATATAAAACATTTCAGGTTACACAAGATCACTTTCAGGAAGTTTACGGGCATAAAATTAATCCGTTTATCTACAATTCCAGTCGTACACAAGATATAGAAACCTTTGCTTCGGATAGCCGCATCAGCGTGATGATAATCAATACACAGGCGTTTAATGCACGTAGTGCCGATGCCCGCAGAATATATCAGGAATTGGATGCCTTTGGAAGCAGAAAGCCGATTGAGATTATATCCCAAACAAACCCAATTCTTATAATAGATGAGCCTCAGTCAGTTGAGGGAAAGAAAACGATAGAAAGTATGCAGGAATTTAAGCCGTTATTTACGGTACGTTATTCTGCAACACACAAAGAGGATTACAATAAAATCTATCGTCTTGATGCCCTTGATGCCTACAATAAAAAGCTGGTAAAAAAGATTCAGGTAAAAGGGATCAACCTGAAAGGTTCTACCGGAACATCAGGCTATTTGTATCTGGAACATATCAGCCTGAGTACCAACAAGCCCCCGTATGCCGTCATTGAGTTTGAAAAACGTGTTGGCGATGGGGTACGGAAAGTCAGGCAAAAAGTGGAAGAAGGAGCTAATCTGTATGAATTATCCGGTCAGATTCCGGCTTATAAAAATCAGGTAATACGAGAAATAAACGGACTCCAAAATAAGATTGTGGTTAGCGGAGAAGATGTATATCCCGGTGATGTGTTGAATGATAAAGATGAAATGGCCTTCAGACGCATACAAATTCGGGAAACCATTTTATCGCATTTAAAAAAGGAAAAACAGCTCTTTTCAAAAGGAATTAAGGTACTCTCTTTATTTTTTATTGATACCGTTGAAAAGTATCGGGTATATGATGATTCAGGCGAAACGGCACTTGGCCAATACGCAAAAATATTCGAAGAAGAGTACAACAAGGTACGAAGCGAGTTTCTGGATTTGTTTCATCAGGAGTACAATGAGTATTTGGTAGATACAGATCCAAGTAAAGTACATCGTGGATATATGCCCGATTCGTATGCCGCCTATCTGGAACGGGATGAAGCTCAAAAAGTACATGAAGGCTACTTTTCCATTGATAAAAAAGGAAAAGCCGTTGATCCTACAGTAAGACGTGGTAAGGAAGATTCTGATGATATATCAGCGTATGACCTGATTATGAAAGAAAAAGAGCGGTTAATGAGTTTTGAAGAACCGGTACGATTTATATTTTCTCACTCTGCTTTAAAGGAAGGATGGGATAACCCGAATGTTTTTCAAATTTGTGCATTAAAGAATCCGGAAAGCGGAAGTGAGACGAGAAGGCGTCAGGAAGTAGGCCGGGGAATGCGCTTATGTGTGGATAAGTATGGCTTCCGACTGGATTATGACAGTGTGGGAGAGCAGGTACATGAAATTAACAAACTCACTGTAGTCGCCTCAGAGAGTTATGAATCATTTGCGAAGGGTTTACAAAAAGAAATTGCGGATACGCTGAAGGATCGTCCGCATACGGTTGATTTCAACCTGTTCCTGAACAAGCTTGTAACGGATGAAAAAGGAAATGAAATGCGCTTTAATGCTGATAAATCGCGTGAACTCCATTATGAGTTGCTTATTCAGCAAATAGTAGATCGCAAAGGTGATTTCACTGATAAAGGCAGAGAACTTGTTGAACAGGGCAAAGTTCCCTTACCGGAAGAGTTTGAACCCTTTAAGGTTGATATTGTCAATATCCTCAAATCTGTTTACACCGGTGAGGAATTCATCGCAGAAGATGAAAGAAAGACCATTATGCTCACTATCAATAAAAACTTTGCGAAAAAAGAGTTTCAGCAGTTTTGGGAGAAAATAAATCTTAAAACCATTTATGAGGTCAAATTCGACACCGAAAACTTGATTCATGACAGCAAAGTAAAAATCAATGCGGAGCTGAACATAGGCGACCGGGTGTATGAAATAAAAACCGGAGAGTTGGAAGGCAGTACAAAAGAGGATTTAAAAACCGGAAAGGGATTCAGGGACACCGGCAAGTCATTCAAAGCTGTTAATTATAATCCATTCTCGGATGCATTGTATGATGTAATAGGAGAAATAGAAGCCCGAACCAACCTTACACGCCGAACAATTGTAGAAATTCTGAAAGCCATAAAGCAGGAGAAATTCTTATTACTGCAAAAGAATCCTGAAGCTTTTATTGCCCGATGCAGCAACCTGATTAATGAGGTAAAGGCAAGCCTGATTTACAACAATATTGTCTATCATAAAACGGATGATCGTCACGATGCCAAAACGGTATTTACCAACGACAGGAATGCCCTAAGAAATAGTGAATTGCTGAAAAAGCATATCTATGACTTCATGACAACCGATTCCAAAACAGAGGCTGAGTTCGCAAAAGCCCTTGAAAACAGTACAGAGGTAGTGGTGTATGCTAAACTGCCAAAGAGTTTCTACATTACAACCCCGGTTGCCAATTACAGTCCGGATTGGGCTATCGTCTTTGATAAAGACAAGGTTCGTCACATCTATTTTGTAGCTGAGACCAAAGGCAGTGACTCTAAGATGGAACTCCGGGAAATTGAAAAGCTAAAAATCCATTGTGCCGAAAAGCACTTTAAAGAAATCAGTGGAACCGAAGTAACCTTCTCAACCATCAGCACTTATGACAAGCTGATGGAAGTGGTGCAAGTGAAATAATCATTATAGGAGACCCTATGAAAATATCGACAATCACTATAAAGAACTTTCGTTCAATAAAGGAAGCAACATTCAAAACCTCTGATTTCAACATTTTTGTTGGTCAGAATAATTGTGGGAAGACAAATTTCTTTGAAGCCGTAGAATTCTTTTATAACGGGTTGAGTCGTAGCTCAAATGTAATTGAAATGAAATACCGTAAGAAAAACGACCTGATATTTTCGGTGGAAATAGAATTCACTGGGGTTAAGCATGGGCTTGAAAAAATGAGAAATGAAACGAACCAAACTAAAATCCAAAAAGCTATTGGAGATACTGATGTTATTTCAGTAATTAGAGATAGTAGCGAACCTAAAAAGCGCAGTGTACTTGTTGCTGGTGATGAAGTTAAGACCGGTACCGGTTTTGATAATGCATTGAATGATTTTCTTCCCAAGTTTGAATATATACACACCAAGCAGTATCACGATTCAGTGGCTAAATATTCCAAGACTACACCGATTGGAATTATGTTGTCGGGCGTTTTAGAAGCCATTCTTCAAACGAGTCCACAGTACAAGGCATTTCAGGACAAATTTGATGAATTGTTTGGGGATGAAAAATCAGAAGTGAGAGCCAAGTTTGAAATGATTGGTGATAGTGTTAAGGTTCATCTTGAAAAGCAATTTCCGGATACAACCAGTGTAAAATTTGAAGTTAGCCCACCCGCATTTGATGATTTATTGAAAAACTTTTCCACATCCGTTGATGACGGCATAGAGACATCAGCTGAAGAAAAAGGAGATGGTATGCAACGAGCTTTAATGCTTGCAATTATTCAGGCGTACTCTGATTTCCGGAAAAAAAATGATGACAAAGGTAAGTCATTCTTATTTTTTATTGATGAAGCTGAATTACATTTGCATCCTACGGCACAACGTAAACTAAAAGAAGTATTATACAATTTATCACAGGATACAGATCAAGTCTTCATTAATACTCATTCCTCTGTATTCGTAGCAGATAAACATTCCCATCAATCGATATTTAAAGTAGAAAAAAATTCTGGGGATACAGAAATAACATTAGCAAGTGACAATGATAAACCGGACATCGTTTTTGAATTATTAGGTGGTAGCCCGGCAGACTTGCTACTGCCAAGGAATTTTTTGATTGTTGAAGGCCAGTCTGAATATGAGTTATTGAGCAGAGTTATTAAACGATTTTATTCAGACAAACCCATGATTCAGATAGTTAAAGCTCAGGGGGATATTCATCAAGCTGAGCGAACGATTAACTCAATTGAAAAAGTCTTTATTCCATTGGAAAAAAGTATATACAGCGACAAAGTTGTAATTCTCATAGATCAACCAAGTGAACAAGCTGCTGGTGGGGTCAGGGATTTCAAAAGTCGATATCGTGATTTTGTTGCAAATAATCAGCTTTTTGAGCTACCTGAACGAGATATTGAACAATGCTATCCGGAAAGGACTTCAGATTCACATGGTTTGTGGAGAAAAACACAAGCTCAAATTGATGAAAAAACAGACTCCGAAAAACCGCGATTTGATGGAACCAAGAAAAGACAGTTAGCCAAACATGTTGGTGATAATATTACAATGGATGAATTCGAACGTGATCTTTCAGTTTGTCATCAAGCTCTTGAAAAATGTTGGGAATTGGCATTTAATTAATAGAATATGAAGTTGATTGACAACGTAAACACCCGATTATCAGAGGATTTAAAAGTCACAATAAGGAAGGGCAGCAAACTGAGTATTGCAGCAGCATCCTTTTCTATTTATGCCTTTGAAGCTTTAAAAAAAGAGCTGAGTACTATTGAGGAATTACGTTTCATATTTTCATCCCCTACATTCATAGAAGAAAATTTCAAGAAACATAGTCGGTTATTCTATATCCCTCATATCTATAATGAAGTGGATCTTTGTGGCGGTGAATTTGAACTGCGATTAAAAAATCAACTCAATCAACGTGCTATTGCCAAAGAATGTGCAGCATGGGTTAGAGATAAAGTAACGTTCAAATCAAACCGCCATCATAATCTTCCAATTAATGGCTTGATTCATGTAGAAAACAAGAATCAGGAGGACTGCTCCTATTCCAATGTAAGCAGTTTCACTACGGCTGATTTGGGCTTAACCCCAAAAAAGGGATTTCCAACATTAATTCAGAAATCAGAACATCCGGAGAGCGCTGCATTTCTCGAATGGTTTGATCAGGTTTGGAATAACGAAGAAGATCTAAAAGATGTAACCAAGCGGGTGCAGGACTTCTTTGAAAGTGCTTATAAAGAGAATAGCCCTGAATTCATCTACTTTATCACTCTGTATAATATTTTCAATGACTTCCTTGACGATTTGTCACTTGAAAATCTTCCTAATGAACAGATTGGGTTTAAGGATTCAGTAATCTGGAGTAAGTTATACAACTTTCAGAAAGACGCAGTAATAGGAGGCATCAACAAGCTTGAGAAATACAATGGATGCATCCTTGCCGATAGTGTTGGTCTTGGGAAAACCTTTTCAGCACTTGGAATAATGAAGTATTACGAGATGCGGAATAAAGATGTACTCGTTCTTTGCCCAAAGAAGCTGGAAGCGAACTGGAATACGTTTCGTTATAATGATAAGAATAATATACTGGCCGGTGACCGCCTGCGATATGATGTTCTATTCCATACCGATTTGTCGAGAGATACAGGAATGAGTAACGGTCGTAATCTGGAATCTGTGAATTGGGGTAACTATGGCCTGTTAGTGATAGATGAGTCGCATAATTTTCGAAATAACAATACAGTAGTAGGCAAAGAAAACAGGTATCAGCGACTGTTACGTAAGATTATCCGCGATGGCATTGAAACAAAAGTATTGATGCTCTCTGCCACACCGGTTAATAACAGATTCAATGATCTTAAAAATCAACTTGCATTAGCCTATGAAGGTAAATCAGACATCATAGACAGCAAACTGGATACGGCTAGTGGAATTGATGTGATTTTCAAAAAAGCGCAACAAGCTTTTAATATTTGGACTCGAGAAGAAACGCCATATAGAACTACAGAAAAGTTGTTAGATATGCTCGATTTCGACTTTTTTGAAATGCTTGATTCCTTAACCATAGCCCGTTCAAGAAAACATATTACCACCTATTATGACACAACAGAAATAGGTGAGTTTCCAAAAAGAAATAAACCACTATCAATTCAAAGTGCTCTTACAGAATCTGATGATGTAACGTATGTTGAAATTGCAGAACAATTGACACTCTTGAATCTGTCTGTTTATTCACCTATTAGCTATATTTTACCGAGTAAATTAGATTTTTACCGAAGCTTATACGATAACATCATAAAGTCCGGAAAGTTTACACAAATAGATCGCGAAAAAAGTCTTCAAATACTCATGCGGATAAATCTGCTAAAGCGACTTGAAAGCTCTGTTGATTCATTCCGTTTAACCCTCGAAGGAATTATCATACAGATAGAACGTGCATTAAAAGCTATTGAAAAAGGAAACGAGTCTGAGGAATATGAAGGAATTGAAGCCAAAGTAGAAGATGAAGAATTTGATTGGGAAACAGATTGGGGTGAAGAAGAGCATGTGTTTGGTAAAAAAGTGAAGGTGCATATAGCCGATCTCGACACACGAAGATGGAAAGAGGATTTAGAAGCTGATCTTGATAATTTGAATAATCTTTGGAATAAAGTAGTAGATATCAGAGGTGAACGTGATTGGAAATTACAACAGTTAATTAGACTAATTGACCATAAAATAGAGCAGCCGTTTAATCCGGGCAATAAGAAAGTCATTATTTTTACAGCATTTGCTGATACCGCTAACTATCTTTACGAGCATCTCGAAAAACATGTAGCTGAAAAGCATAAGCTATACACGGCCATTATTACAGGATCAAGGAAAAAAAGTAATTCAAAACGAATTCCTGCAAACTTAAATACCTTATTATCTTGCTTCTCACCAAGATCAAAAGATAAAGCCCAACTTTACCCTAAGTTGAACGAGTCGCTTGAAGTTCTAATAGCCACAGATTGTATCTCAGAAGGTCAGAATTTGCAAGATTGTGATTACCTTGTCAATTACGATATTCATTGGAATCCTGTTCGGATAATACAGCGCTTCGGTAGGATAGACCGGATTGGTTCAACCAACGAGTCTATAACAATGGTTAACTTTTGGCCTGATGTAACCCTCGATGCCTATATCAATTTAAAGCAACGGGTTGAAAACAGAATGCTTATTAGTAACATGGCCGGAACCGGTGATGATAACATTCTAAAAACGGAAGAAAAAGACCTTGAATACCGTAAAATACAGCTTCAAAAACTGCAGGAAGAAGTCATTGATCTGGAAGATTTGAGAGAAGGTGTTAGTATAACCGACTTAGGGTTGAATGATTTCAGGGTAGATTTATCTAATTACATAAAAAACTATGGTGAATTAAAAAATATACCCGAAGGACTCCATGCCGTAGTAAAAGCAACTGATACGCTAAAAAAAGGAGTCATCTTTGTACTGAAAAATGTAAACTCAAGTGTTAACATCGATAAACTAAACAGATTGCACCCGTATTATTTAGTTTATTCTGGATCAGAAGGCAAATCACTTATGAGCCACATTGATTCAAAGAAAATATTGGATGCCATGAGAATGCTTTGCAAAGGAAGAAGTGAGCCACTTGCAGATCTATGTAGAACACTTAGTGATGAAACAGACGAATACCACGACATGGCCACTTACTCGAATTTACTTAAGCAAAGCATAAGTTCAATACTTCGTAAAGAAGAAGAGCAAGGTATGAATAGTCTTTTTAAGTCAGGGGGTACATCACTTTTAAGAGACAGTTTGAAAGGAGTTGAAGATTTTAAGCTAGTTTCCTTTTTAATTATAAGATAATGGAATACTTCAACCTGCCGGATCGAACAAAAGTATTACGGGTATTACCCAAAAACGCATTTGATAGCTACACTAATACAAAGCAAAAAAAAATCTTAGCCGATTTCATTTTAAGAATTACATGGCTTCATAAGCTATCAGCAGAAACCATTAATTTGGCGGGCACGGAAATACAAGAAATCCAGATTTTTAAAATCGAACTTAAAAAAAAAGAATCCATAGATACTATAATTGATATTATCGAAAGATCAATTCCTTACCACCTAATAATAATAGTTGAGTTCTCAGGGTCTTTATATCTCACATCAAGCTCAAAACACCTGCACTCAATAGATCCAAACATGGCTGTAGTTGATTGGTCATTTAAAACTGAATGGTTTGATAATAATTGTTTTAACTATAAACTTAACCTGAAAAAAAGCTTGGATTTTGTATTTGAAGACTTCTGTTTTCAATTAACAAAGATGAAAAAAAGAGAAAATTTATCATTAAAAGAATTAATTAAGTTAGAGCAAAAAAAAGCACGCATAACGAAAGAATTAAACAGGTTACACAAGGCCTTAATCAGGGAAAAGCAATTCAACAAGAAAGTAGAGTTGAACTTGAGATTAGCTAATCTGAAAAAAAACCTTTCTGATTTACTTTCTAATAATTCAGAACCGGAGGGAGTTTAGATTACACACACACTAATGGTTGAGCGTTTTTCTTCAAACAATGGGGAGGGATGAACAAGAAAATGACGGGCAGAGAGTTAGATGGTAAAACCTATAGTGAAATGCCAAGTCTTACATGATATTAGGTAATCTTTAAACTAACCAACTAAATGGTAACTTTTATAGAGGCTTTATTAATCGCACAACAAAAAACCGGTGTTTTAGATTTAGAACTTCGTACAAACGTTGAAAATTTAGGTATTTACAGATTGTGGGATGATGATTGTTGGGTATTTAATTTGCCAGTAGACGTTACCCATGGCATCAAAGATATGGAAGTAATCCTGATATCTAAACAAACTGGTAACGTTTTATACTATGGTTCGGCAAAAGATGAGGGGTAATCAAATATACTTAAATGTTTTACCCCTCAAAAGATTAGCATTCAGAATTAGTTAATAGAAAAAATCTGGGAGTGTAATCTAAACTCTGTCCGGTTCTGAATCATCTGGGGGCTAGCCC
>JAIULZ010000109.1 GCA_022565805.1 Balneolales bacterium | reverse complement strand
CTGAAGGGTAGCTCAACTTTTGACTAATTTCAACATATAAGAGGTCAGAAGTCAGAGATCAGCGGTCAGAATTCAGTGGCCGGGCTCAAAAATGACCGGGGATCGAGGACGGAGGACCGAGGGATAGTAGTCAGTAGTCAGTAGTGAGCGGTCAGAGGTCAGAGATCAGTGGTCAGTGGTCAGTGGCCGAGCTCAAAAATGACCGAGGACCGAAGACGGAGGACCGAGGGATAGTAGTCAGCGGTCAGAGATCAGAGGTCAGAGGTCAGTGGCTGAGCTCAGAAATAGATTACCATATGATAACCCTGCTCGGAGGGGGCGGCATATTTGTAGCCTGGCCTGGAGCCCTGGGTAAGAGAGGTAAAGAAATACGTCCGAGGTGGGGTGTAATTTTAAAACCTCGAATTACACGAGGGTAGCTCTCAAACCGTATCAAAGAGTAAATCTCTGCGTATTTATGGGAGACAAAAAGAATGGTGGAGAAATCCATTCCAACTCGTAATTTCGCTGGACAAAAATGACAGGTATCAACAATAACTTGATCAAAGATTTGAGCCTGCTCCGAAAAGTCAAATTTGAACCACGAGGTCACGAAGACTTGAAGTTTCACGAAGGTAAGTAATCGTTATTGTTACAAAATATTTTACGCTTGAAGACATAAATTTCGAATAAGAGATTAGTCGGAGTAGCCTCAATAATTTAAATCTGCTTTCTGGTACTATGTGTCGATCATCAATACAAAAACCCAAAAAGCCAAAGCGGTACCCGGTTTTCCCTGCCCGATTCTATACCATCAACAGCGAGCCACCCTTTTTCATAACCCTCTAATTGACTGCTATTTTTATTTTTGCCACCAACCTCAATCAGCCACGTATCATCAACCCAAAAGTCTCCGCTTTCAGGATATCGGACGGTGTGCTTTTGTGTCAGCTGATTCAGTAAAAAAGATTCTCTTAATGTGCCAATCTGTACCTGATCAGGAGCGAGACTGAATGCAATATTGGGATGATGCAAGTAAATCTTTTCAGGCTTTGTAAGCATACTGATGCCTTTTTTTGCACTAAAAAGCGATGATGTGATGGAAGCCATATCGAGATATTTCAGATACTGCTTCAAAGTATTTTTACCGATTCCAAGTCGTGAAGACAGTTTATCAATATTTGGTTTAAATGGCACACTATGACTAATGATGTATAGCAACTTTTTGAGTTTATCCACATTTGTATAAGAAATGCCGGCAGTAATAAGCAAATCTGATTCCAGCACTTTTATAACCGTTTCTTTCAGGCGTAAATCGTAGGTTTCGGGATGTTCAAAATAGTAAGGGTAATACCCCGACTTCAAATATTCGTTAAATACTTCAATGGGTTTTATCTTTTTCCATATTTCCGGGGTGATTGAAGTATGCTTGTATAGAATATCAACGATATTGTGCGCCTCAAAATTTATTCCACGGGAAAACTGAATGTATTCTCTTAAGGATAAACCGGGCATATCTAAAATAACAGCCCTGCGCGATAATTCCGGTAATCCTTCACTAAGCTGAATCATCGAAGAACCTGTAAATACAATATTCAGCTCTGTATATCGATCAAAAATATTTTTTATCTCCTTTGCCCATCCGGAGTAGCTGTGGACTTCATCAAGCAGTAAAAACTGACCGCCCATTTTTACATAATCATCAGCGAAATCGGTCAGCCGTATCTCTGAAAACAAGATGTCGTCGAGACTAACATATAAATACTTTTTTCCTTTAAGATGTTGCTTTGCATACTGAAGCAATAAAGTTGTTTTACCCACGCCGCGGGCACCTTTAATACCAGTAAGCCTGCCACTATCCCTAATTCTGGTAATCAGCTCACGGGTTATTTTTAAAGGTGTATTTTCAACTAATCGTCCCGAAATCTCAAAAAGTAAATCGAAGTTTATCGGTCTATTCATGTATGGAAAAAGATATATTAGCGGTTCATTGGTAGACCGAAATTACAACTATTTGTTCAATTTTGAAACTGATAGAGTGAGAGCGGGGGGCAGAGGTCAGTACGCGGGCTCAAAAATGACCGGGGACCGAAGACGGAGGACCGGGGGACAGTAGTCAGTAGTCAGCGGTCAGAGGTCAGAGATCAGAGGTCAGTGGCTGAGCTCAGAAACAGATTATCATATCATAACCTAGCTCGAAGGGGGCGGCATATTTGTAGCCCGGAGGTTTGGGGCACGCATATTTGATCCAGATAGAAAATGCCGGTTTTGCATTTAGAAGCTCGATCGCAAACAGTGCCGTTAGGCACGACCGGTCTTGTAACCCCGGATGGAGGACTCTGCGAAGCAGTCCGTAATCCGGGGATTTGACCGGGGACCGAAGACGGAGGACCGGGGGATAGTAGTCAGTGGTCAGAGGTCAGAGATCAGTCGTCAGTGGTCGAGCTCAGAAACTGATTACCATATCATAACCCAGCTTGAAGGGGGCGGTATATTTGTAGCTTGGCCTGGAGCCCTGGGTAAGAGAGGCAAATAAATACGCCCGAGGTGGGGTGTAATTTAAAACCTCCGAATTACTCGAGGGTAGCTCTTAACCCTTATCAAAGAGCAAATCTCTAAGTTTTATTTAGCGTATCTTACGAACTACAAACGGCTGAAAATCAGCTCCCAAAAATGCATTTCAAAAATAAATATAGCCTCTAAACATAATGCCCAAAAAAACGTCGATAAATTCAGAAGAGATCAAAGCTCTTGCCGATCTTGTTAAGGAATCGACGATTAGTATTACCGAGCTCACCGAAGAAATGAACAGGCGCATCTCAAATCCGCCCGGTATTTCCTACGGCTTCGTGCAGCGTATCGTAAACGGTATATCATCACTTGTGTTCCGAACTATCTATCGAATTACGCATTTAGTGGGACTTGGTGTCGAAAAGTCGATCATGCAATTCGGCCCTTCTTTCGATACAAAGGTCTCGACAGAAAAAAAAGATATCATCATCTCGGTTTTAAATGGCGTTTTGGGCGACTATTTAGTCAAAAAAAAGAATCCCCTTGCCATCTCAATGCGATTTCGCTATCAGGGAAATGCAGTGCAACCCGAAGCGGATGTAATAAACTCTATCTACGGGCAGAAGGTAAATGGAAAGATTCTTTTACTCATTCACGGCCTGTGCATGAATGATGTGCAATGGACCCGAAAAGGAATTAACCTTGGCGAAGAAATTGCCACCGAACTTGATAAAACTCCCATATATCTTCACTACAACAGCGGACTTCATATTTCCGAAAACGGGAAATCGCTCAACACAGTCCTGGAATCCTTAATTCAAAACTGGCCCGTCCCGGTTACAGAGATCATTATTATAGGTCATAGTATGGGCGGCTTAGTTGCCCGAAGCGCTTATTTTTATGGCGAAAAAGATGAATCGAAATGGACATCACACCTCAAGAAACTCATTTTTCTGGCATCACCACATCACGGAGCGCCGCTCGAGCGATTAGGGAATTATGTAGATCTTGCCCTTGATGCCACTTTTTTTACCAAACCTTTTGCCAGGGTTGGAAAAATCAGAAGTCCGGGCATTACCGATTTAAGGTATGGAAATATTATTGACGATGATTGGGCAGATTTCGACAGATTTGTGAAGCGCAAGGATGAGAGAATTCACGTTCCGCTGCCCGAAAAAGTTAATTGCTATGCAGTCTCAGCACTTATTGGCCGCTCCGAAGGCCGCCGGCTGAAAGCGCAGTTTATTGGTGATGGCCTCGTTACTAAAGACAGTGCCCTCGGTTTTCATAATGATCCGGAAAAAAGTCTCAATTTCAAGTACGCGAATACTTTAACGGTCTTTAAAACATCGCATTTAGACGTGCTAAACAGCCCGCTGGTTTTAGAACAACTTCTTTATTGGATAAAAGAGGATACTGATAGTCGGCGATAAGTATCTAAAAGTTGGGTTTCAACGAGCGTTAACCGCACATAAAAAGCGTGATTTAAACCAAATTATTTAGAAGTTCGACACAACCGAAAAGACGGGCGCAACGGATGTTGAAATCGAAATGGTTACAACACTTTTTTGCCTGAAGGCTGTTATCCCTCACCAGGGTTGACAATCCGCTCTGAATTCCCCAAATTTTGAAACCAAAAAAAATATCATCTTAAAATCAGAAGCTATGCCTAAGCTACTCAGCGGCTCCTTTTGTGTTTGGGATACCGTTCAGCATTTTTTTCTTTTCATTTTATGGATTCCGGTACTGTTGCTCTTAGCGCTTATGCAGTCATCTTTTGCCCATAGTTTGCCGAAGCAGGAAAGCTGCGACCAAATAAGGTTTTCTACGCTAAGCGCTATTCCCTTTACACCCATTAAGGTGGATGGAATTCCGGATTCTGTTGCAGATTCATTAATCATAGATATTCTTATCGAAGATGAGTCTGCGGGGCGAACTCCCATATTTATCACAGAGCCGGGCGCCGGATTTTTTTACGCCCCCATAAACCCTGCTTTTTCGCGCGATGCAACACAGGTAAACTTGCAGTTTGTGTATGAGCTGGAATCTTGTGAGTCGTATATATTTTCCATTGAGGAATTACCTGCTGCGCCCGGCTTTCTGGAGTCGACCGCCGATTTGTATGAAGATATTCTGCGTGTTAAAAATCAAGCTGTTGCCGAATTGAGCCCCAGCCTGGCTCTGAAAGCTGCCACCGAAGCTGATCCGCTGGAAAGGCCGGCCATTTTTGCATCGAGGCTAATTTATGGCACCGAAAACTATCCTCCGCTGCGTGAAATGCTATCCTACGATCACTATGCCGATATGCTGGATGCCCGAGAATGGGAAATGATTGAAGCCATCTATGCCCGGTGGGCAGAAGTTAACGCACAGGCAGATACTGGTTTGGGTCAGCCCGGTGATTTTCTTCGCAGAAGCACGGGAAGTCTTCGCTTAGAAACCACATCCCCGGAATTTTGGGCATCATCGGCCTCATTTTCTCCAACAGACCCGGCAAAAACCTACAAAACCTCATTTTTAACTACTAAGGAGAGCTTTGTTATTTTACCGAATGAATGCAGTCCGCGGGAGTTTTACAATCCAAGCGCTGCTCAGCTGCAGGAGTACCTGCAGGCGAGAAGAGAGGCTCTGGCTAAATATGATCTGGCTGATCAGATTGGTGATTATGTTACTCAGGCGCAGGGTGTTATGATTACTTTTGGAGCTGTGGCCGGCCCTAAGGGCTATGCCGCCATTCGCGGAAGCGCAGTGATGGTTAATAATGCTGTGGGATTAACGATTACGGCTGCAGGATTGGCCGCCGAGTTCTCTGCTTCTGCTTTGCCTTCGATTTTAGGAGATTTACGAATTGAGCACGAGGGACCCTTTACTTTTCTGGAGGATGATGATTCCCATATTTTTGAATGGGATTCTGCCAGTATTATGGCCTACAGCAACTCATTCGACTATCTCACGGCTGTGGCAAAGCTGGGTATGTCTCTGGCCGGGGGGAATGTTATTGAGCGCCTGTACAAGAGATCTGGCCCAAACCACGACTTGCTGAGCGATTTAGGTGCCGATGCTACAGAGTTAGCTATTGGGATGGTGCTCAATGAATATGAGTCTGAGCTTTTTAATCTTCCTGAGTGTGCATTTGGCCCGGTCGATATAACAGAAGA
This sequence comes from Balneolales bacterium, assembly GCA_022565805.1. GTDB lineage: Bacteria > Bacteroidota > Rhodothermia > Balneolales > Cyclonatronaceae > Cyclonatronum. The sequence goes on along the minus strand of JAIULZ010000109.1, from coordinate 6,618 downwards.
GCCCTGGTCGAAATCGAATCCGGGTCTGGGAAATATTGGCTTCATTGAGAGGGTAGATCATAAAACGTTCGAAGCCATTCGTGATGGCGAAGGGGTAGCCATTGTTTGCGTAACCAACGAGCTGGTAGATCCCGGAAACGACGGTTGCCTCATGATATTCGACTTTGAGCATCTTCCGATTCATGTTAGCCCCATTACCGTTAGGATGCTTACACCGGGTGGCGCAGTTGCCAGAAATATGGAAGTTGAGCCGGGCAAGCAAATAGAGTTTTATGCTCAGGTCGTGAATGCAAATAATGAAAATGTGCTATGGTCGGTAGATAATCCTGCCCATACGATACTGGTTCATGATACTGAGGGACATCATATTACGCTTCAGACTTCAGACAAAATCGATCATTTCCCCGTTGTTCTATCGGTTGAAAGCCTGGCCGAAACCGGCTTGCGGGCGCATCCGGATGCGCCGGTCCGCAACCACCGGATAAACATCCGGGGATATGAGCCGGATGAAATTTTCTCCTGCCTTAACGAGTTCGAAATTGCAATGCGGGAAGTTGATCGCTGTGGATTTGTGGCCTACGTAGAGGGAGTTATTCCCCAAAGTGGTGATCTGCCCTCAGCAAGCTTGAACGAATGCATGACTGGTGAAATATTTATCTGGAATGTAAATAGCCACGGTATCCATCATATAGAAATGAGGGGCCGGTCTGATGAAGCAGGCGCACGTTTCAGGCTTCGATTTGATTATGACGGCGAAGGACGCGTTGAGCTTTCCGGTAGCAATGCCGCCATGTACGGAACCGCCTTCAAGAGGGTCGAATACCCCGGCAGAACTCCGACAGGTGGTTCTGCAGGTATGCGCGTTGGCGAGAATTCATCAGATGCGCTGGAATCCCGAAGCGTGGAGGTGGTCGCCTATCCGCTGGCCGGCATGCCCTATTATGGGGTGCGGTTCTCTGGCGAACTAACGCCCATTTCACGGGCCCGACGACATCGTGGCCTAACCTACAATGTAGAAGGCATACTGCTCGGATCTGAACAATGCCCCTAACCTCAACCTCAACCTCAACCTCAACCCTGACGCGCCTACTCTTTATCCTGTTCCAGCGGCAAGCGAACTATGAAACGGGTACCCTTTTCTTTTTCGCTTTCTACTTCAAGCGTACCCTTCATTAACTTCACCAATTCGCATACAAGAATAAGGCCAAGGCCAGTGCCCGATTCGTCGGAGGTTCCTTTTTGAGAAACTAATTTTTCGAGCGAAGATAAATTATTAAGCTGTTCTTCGCTCATTCCTGTGCCTTTATCCTCAACTTCAAAAACGCCTTCATTACCGGTAGAATAACATCTTAATGAGATAACAGAGTCTGGCCATGAAAACTTAACAGCATTGCTTATCAGGTTTCTGAGAACTGTATTCAGCATATTTTTATCGGTTACCAGCGTAAACGGTGAAAGCTCCAGATTAAAGCTAATGTTTTTGTTTTTAGCAGGTAATTCCCATGCCCCGGCTGCTTGCTCCAGAATATTTGTTGCATCTGCTGGCCTAAACTCAAGATGTATCTGATTTAACTGAATACGTGCCCAATTAAGCAGGTTTTCCAGTAACTTACTATGGTTTTGAGCCGATTTGCTAAGCAGTATTAGAATTTCCCGGACCTGCTCATCATTCATTTCACCATAATCTTCTCTCAGAATATCAATAAGTCCTCGTATACCCATAAAAGGTCCGCGCAGATCATGTGCAATAATCGAAAAAAAGCGATCTTTTTCTTTGTTCATTTTTTGCAGATCATCGGCCTGCTTTTCTATAAGAAGCCGTTGATGCTGAGCAGCCTCTTTTTCTGCTCTAAGCTCCTTGGTGCGCTCCTCAACTTTGTTTTTTAAAACAAGTTCTTGTCTGGTATAAGACTGTATTTTGTATTGAAAGGCTGTATAAGCTAAAAAGAGAAACAGAAGCAGGCTAAGCAGCCGGAACCACCAGGTTTCAAAAAAACGTGGTTGCTTAATAATCAAAAGCTCAGTAAACGATAATGTCTCGGCATTGGCAGCCGGATCAAAGGGATTTATCGTAGTAAGCCGGAAGGTGTAGGTGCGTGGCGGTAAGTTGGTGTATGAAACGATTCGTCTGCCGCCGGCGGTATTCCATTTATCGTCGTAACCCTCAAGTTTATACCAAAACTGAGTTCTCAGCGGCGCATTAAAATTATTAGCCGTGTAGTAAATACTAAAGTCCCTTTCATCCGGCGACAAAACAACGCTCTGAGGGAAGTTCCAAGATCTATTTGGTGTCGAAATTTTATCGATAACGGGTACTGTTTGGCGCGTAAAGTCTCTAATTCCAGAAGTCTGGAAATAGGCCATTCCTGTTTGGGTAGAAAATAGCAAATCTCCGTTCTCCCTTAAAATATAGCTATTTTGAAAACCGCCGTTTCCCTCTGCATTTGCCAGCCCTTCCCGCTCGGTAAACACTACTGGTACTATGCTAATGGCTTCACCATCTAAAAAGCGATTTACCTTTGCCTTGTTAACAAAGAAAATACCCTGATTGGTGCTCATCCAAAGGCGACCCTCATAATCTTCTATAACATTGTGCAGCAAATCTCTGAATAAGCCCTTTGCGCTGTTAAGCGTGTGTAATTTCCCACTGCGGTAGCGCGAAAGCCCGCCTCCTTCCGTTGCAAACCAAACGGTACCCGTTTCATAGCGATCGGGATATATACCCCGTACACTATTATGGCCAAGACCATCGCTCACGTTGTAATTCCTGCATTCGCCTGTTTTACTATTAATATAGAAGGCGCCTTTTCTTAGGGTTGCAACCCATAAGCCGTCATCATTGGGTAGCTCTTTAATTTGGTTTATAAACGTTGTGCTTAGAAGATCGTAGCAGGGATAAGGCTGCAGAACATCATTTTTAAACTGGAACAGACCTGTAGTCATGCCTATCCAAATGGTTTCATCATCAGGTACCGCAAGAGCCCTTATTTCTGAGACATTGGCGGGCAAATCTAAATTCAGGATTTCAAAAGAGTTGTCGGTCTTTTGTCTGGCTATTCCCCACCTGTTTATTCCTGCATAAAGGGTTCCATTGGTGCTGCTTGTAAATGCATAGATCTCGAAAGTTCTATTTGTGCCAAAGCGGAGTTCTTGCCGATGCGGAACGCCATCTTCCCGAATTCGATAAAACTCCCCCCGACGTGTAGAAACCCATATATGGCCACGATGGTCTTCATAAATCCCGATTACCCTGTCGTCGGGTACATTTGCATCGGTTCGGATAGAAGTTGCCAATGGCTTGGAAACTCTTAGGAGTCCGTTAAAAAAAGTTGTGAGCCAAACATTCCCGTCCTGGTCTTTCAGCATTCTATAAACGCCTATAAACGCCTTGCGGGGTTTGTCGCTAAAGCGTAAAAGCTCATCATTTTGTAAGATGATGTAGTTCCCTTTATCCGTTAAAAGATAGGTGAATTGCCCGAATTTGAGAACCACCGATGTTAGTCGGCCAAAGTTAGGGTCGTATTTTTCCGTAAAAGATTCTGAAAAATCATCTTTAGCAGAAAGCACAGATAAACCGGTTTGGGAATTTACATAGACCCTATTTCCATCAACGGAAATACCGTAGCCATTTAAGCCATCATGTCTTGTATCGAGGTCTATTCTCGTTAAACCGCCCCCCTCATAATAATAATAGAGGTAGCGGCTCACATAGATCAAAACACCATCATCTACTGCATACATTTCTATTCTGCCGGCATCATAATTCTCAAAATTCAAAACCTGAACCCCGAACTCCTGATCTAAAAGGTAAATTTCATTCAGAGTCGCCACATACAGATTACCGCTATTTGAAGCTAAGGCGTGGATCAGGTGAGAGCTTACATTATGCTTCGCATCTACTATAAATTCCCTTATTTCACCACGAGTATGATCGTAGAAGAACAGCCCGTCGTGTGTAGCAAATACGGTGTAACCATTCCAGTTTAAGGGCTCGAAAGAAATAAGATCGGTAAAGCCACTGGATTCGCCAATATAGGTAAATTCCCCGTCTTGCATACGAACCATGCCCCCGTATTCGGGAACAAACCAAATTATCGAGGGATCAACTTCATCTCTGTGAATCCAAGTAAACCGGTTAGTGGTAAGCTCGGGATTGGTAATGGTATCATAAACCCTAAACTCGAGACCATCGAAGCGCACAATACCTTCATAGGTAGTAAACCATATAAACCCTCTTTCGCATTGCGTAACCTGTACCGCAGCATCTACAGGCAGACCATCACGAATACCCCAGCTTTCAATCAGCAGCTCGGGGTTTTGCTCAAAAAAACCAGCATCCATAGGAGAAATGACGCTGGCCTTAGCATGGTAGGGCACCGGTAAGAAGAAAGCCAACCCGAAACATAAGGTTAACAGCACTATAAAAAGTAAGGCTTTCACGCAACTATCTTTTAACATGACATAGTTTTTAATCAAATATTCCAATCTGCAGAAATGTGAGATTTAGCTGAATCTGATGTGGGTAATAATGTAATGCAATGCAATGCTTTGAGAAGCTCTCTACATAAAACATGAAAATAGTGACCGGCAACTAAAAAACTTGTCTACCAGAAAGTGTAAAAGATTCTATCGAATTCTTATAAACATTTAATAGCAATAAAAATACCTGTGACAAATCCTTTGTTGACTTGTTTACTTACTTAGGTAAAATAAAATGCTATAAAGTACTAATTATTTTAGGAATATACTTATCTGATAACCGATATGCCGAAATTTTTTAAGGAAAATGTTTAACAAAGAGGAGCAGGGGAGTAGGGGAGTAGGATATGGAGGGATTGATGTAGTTTGGTAGTTCGTAACGCATGAAAAGTATCGATTTTGTGCTAAGCAGCCCGATGCCAAATAATGCCGTTAGGTAGAACCGATATTGTAAGTCCGGGATGATTTCTCTCAATGAGTAGAGTATGTTCAATCATAATAAACATCAATATCATATACCATAACATGGTCTCTTTTCCGCCAGTCGCCGGCAATACTCATGCGGGAAAAAGCCCCGCTTTTTGTTTTTCTTGATCCGAATAAGGGCATAAATCCGTGATAGGATTCAGGATCATCGACCAACAAATCAATAACAACAAAAAAAGGCTCACTAACTGCCAAATTGTAATCAGACAGATCAAAGCTTAGTTTCTGTGAGCTCACCGGCACTTTTAAATAAATAGGCTCCGGCAGATAATCCAGCTCCGATGGATATCCTTGCTCATCGGGCTTCACAAGACGAAACCGTAGCCAGAATTCATCATCCGGCTGCGGTCTAACTCTCTCCCTTTCTCTATTCGAACTACGGTTCATAGAAAACCTCACATTATCAATATGGGAAATACTGCTTATCCTTATTTCCGCGGCATCAAGCCAGATATTCTGCTTGTCCTCTAAATCTACAAGCTGCGCCATGCTGTACGAAACGTAGGTAGTCGGACGAGCATGAAACCCGCCGCTCGAAAACTGATTAATGCCCATTCGCCACCAAAAAGATGAATTCGTAAGACGACCGCTTTTTTGCCTTGCAGCAGAAACCGTTGCAGCTTCACGCTCAAAAAGTACCGGCCTTAGCTGTAGGGTGATGCGCTCCTCGCTCGAATTCAGCATTATTTCATCCAACGAAATATGCAGAGACTCATAGCCAATAGCCGTAATCCTGAGCTGAAGATTTAGTTTTTTAGTCTCCGAAAAATCGGTCAGCAGTCCATCCGGAATCCGGAAAAAGCCATTCAGATTAGCAGCCGTAACCCCACGATTTTCACCTTCCGACTCAAAATAAATATGAGCAAAAGAAATCGGTTCACCCGTATCGCCACAAACCAGCTGAATCCGCTCCTGAAAAAAATCCAATGATGTTATAGAAGCACGCGCAAAAGAAGAGCTCAGGCCGGAAAAAGACCAGCTCAGAACCAGAAAAAAACCAAGAAAAAGAGTATAGAAACGCATAATGAGAGCCTTTCGACAAGAGAAATAGCGGTTTATCAAGCCGACTTATTCGGGAAAGTGAAGCAAAGGTTTCGGCGAGCGATTGAGTGAGTGGGAGCGGGGCTTCTTTTCAGTGAGAAGTCTGTTTTATATCTTAGCTGATGAAGCAAGAGAACTTTTTAAGGTTTCCTGATTGTGTGTTTTGAATTGCTGTAATAGTGATCTTCCTTGTGTCATGTTTTGGATTTCAGTATTAGTTCCTTATGTGTTAATACTATTTTACACTTACCGAGCATATTTCTGCAATCAATTTAGCACTGTATGATCGGTAAGTTTTACAAAGCTTGACTAAAGGATGACCCGAACATGACCCAAAGATGACCGGGGACCGAAGACGGAGGACTGAGGGACAGTAGTCAGTAGTCAGTAGTCAGTAGTCAGAGGTCAGAGGTCAGAGGTCAGCGGTCAGCGGTCAGAAGTCAGTGGCCGGGCTCAAAAATGACCGGGGTCCGAAGACGGAGGACTGAGGGTCAGAGGTCAGAGGTCAGAGGTCAGAGGTCAGTTATACCGTTAAAAGTCAAGCAAAATATCAAACTTTTTTTTATGTTTGATCTACTGGCGTATCAACAAGATCCCGTACTTGATCAGCCT
>JAIULZ010000108.1 GCA_022565805.1 Balneolales bacterium | reverse complement strand
TTCCTTGGATCAAAAATAAAATCCTCGATTAGAGTAACTAAGCTCCGGTTTTATTCTTGATCAGGCGTCGAATACGAACAAAATAGAAGCTTTTTCAAAGCCTTCTAGTAGTTACATCCTAAAAGAAGGCTTTGCCGTTTTATCTATCTGATCGCATACCTGCGAATTCCTTTACGTGGTTTCAAAGCTAACTGTAAATATACAGGCAAAGATTCTGCTCACCCCACAGGATTAACAGGTTTTTTCAAATACCCGGATTAAACAGTTCTGCACTAATACCTTATCGAACTTTAACTTAAGTTATTTATTACGTATTTTTTGATTCCTCTTGCATCGGATGCCTTTTGGTGGCAATGATTAAGGTATTACTCTTAGATAAAAGACTATTTAATAAGAAGGTTTTGCTAAACTGGTTATTAACCTCCCTTTTGAAAAGCCGTAAAAAAACATGCTTAATGTGTATTTCCGTAATCTTTTTCGGAGTTGAGCTTAACACGATTCGTAGCAAGTTCCTGCACATTCAACCTCGGCATTGTGCACGATCTTTTAAAAGCTGACTATTGTATTCCTTTATTTGATAATTTATTGACATGCATTACATTCATCTCAATAACTTAATTCTATTTAATTACTTAGCTGCCTGAATATTCCGAGCTATATCTGTGTATCCTTGCTCGTATGTAAATTTATCCGGCAAACAACCTGCTTCATCGAATAAATTCTGATTTTTAGCAGGATTTTCAAGAATTTGAGATATATCAAAATTCTAAAGTTTAATACAAGTTCAGCAAACGTATAGCATAGTTGTTACTTGTATAAACAACCCGAATCTGGTTCTTTTATATTTTTCCTCGTTCTTATTTTATTGCATAGGCTCTGAAGCAGATTTGAGTGTATGAATAAGAACGACTGTTATCGTTAGAAGTTTATTTGAGTTTATGTTGAAATAAACATACCCATTATCTTTCATCAAGAGCGAATCATTCGTAGTAAAGTAAGATGATGTAATGCGGCCGGGTCCTTGATTGGGTCCGGCCCTTTTTTTTCGGGTTGATATTGTTTTGCTTCGCGAATGTTTCCTATGAAGAGCTCCACTTTCACAATCGTAGCAGCTTGAGCAAAAAGGTTTTATTATCTCTGAATAATGCTGCCTATAATTTGGTTGCACAGGTATTTTTTATATGAGAATTCCACTTTAACGCTAATTATCCGTTACCTTCGGCAAAGTTCCTAATTTCAAGATCTTTGCCTGCGTATATGGATATGTCTACGCATTACGGCCGGGTTTGAGAGAATTCTATTCCTGCAACTGTCAAAGTCATCCCAAAAAACGTGCTAATAATGTGCCGGGATGCTGGTATTTTAAGACAATACCCCTTTCATATTGCCATGGTATTACGTTCTTAAACCGTTTTTGAAAAAATGTATACTGGGCAAGTGTCTTCCACAGAATGAATTGCAATCTAGTTTTGTTAACGATTGAATGAAACCATCACAAAATACAACTGCCTTTAAAAGCGACGGCGGCAAGGCCTACACTCTTCCGTCTGAAAATACCGATTCTTCGACAAAGCCCATAAGCACCGCAAGGGAGCAAGTGACAAACCGACCTTTAATCATCAAAGGCGCGCGTGTTCATAATCTTAAGAATATAGACGTAACCATACCCCGAAATAAGCTCACCGTTATTACCGGCGTGTCTGGTTCGGGGAAATCGAGTCTGGCATTCGATACGATTTATGCCGAAGGACAACGACGCTACGTGGAAAGCCTTTCGAGCTACGCAAGGCAGTTTTTGGAGCGAATGGATAAGCCCGATGTCGATTTTATACAAGGTATTTCTCCGGCGATGGCTATTCAGCAAAAAAATACGACTTCTAACCCGAGGTCTACTGTAGGAACAACCACCGAAATTTACGACTACTGTCGTCTTCTATTTGCTCGCATTGGCAAAACCATTTCACCCATTTCGGGTCTTGAAGTTCGTAAGGAAAATCCTTTTACGGTTATTGATTTTCTTTTCGACAAGCTGGAACCCGACACTCGTTTTTATGTGCTTTTTGGCATTCCCGATCGCGATCAGAAGCTTGGGGATGAGCTACAGATTCTTCAGGAAAAAGGCTACACGCGAATTTTAACTGGCGATGAGCAAATTATTGATCTCTCAAGAGACAATGTTAAGCCGCAGCAAATTAAGCGCAATGCGCATAGAGTACTCGTAGACCGACTCGCCCTCAAAGACGATAAAGACACACGCGCCCGAATGGCCGATTCTATTGAATTGGCGTTCAAAGAAGGTTTTGGCCGATGCTATATCAAAATTCGAAATGGTGAAGAATTTGTGTTTTCAAGCTCGTTCGAACGCGATGGTATGGCATTTACCGAGCCAACGCCACAAATGTTTTCGTTCAACAATCCGTACGGTGCCTGCAAAACCTGCGAAGGTTTCGGTAAAATTACCGGTATTGATGAAGACAAGGTAATACCCGATATAGACGAGACGATTCGCGGTGGCGTAATAAGCTGCTTTAGCGGAGCAAAGTTTTCGGATCATTTACGGGATCTTATTCAGGTTTGTGCCCGCCACAAGCTGCCGATTGATACCCCATACAGACAGCTTGATAAAAGCGTAAAAGACATTATCTGGAAAGGGAAAGATGAATATATCGGCATCAATCGCTTTTTCGAGCAGATTAAGAATGAGTTCTACAAAATGCACATGCGCATTTTTTACGCCCGTTATCGTGGGTACAGCCGCTGCCCCGATTGTGATGGCTATCGTATTCGAAAAGACGCGCTTTATGTAAAAGTGGGGCAGCTGCATATTGGCGAAGTTTGCGAGCTCACCATTTCTCACGCTAAAGAATATTTCGACGAGCTCACCCTTTCTGAGCATGATGCGGCCATTGCCAATCAGATTTTGTTTGAAGTGCGAAAGCGTCTTAAATATCTGAATGATGTCGGGCTTGAATATCTCACTCTCGATCGTCTCACAAATACGCTTAGCGGAGGCGAGGCGCAGCGTATTAGCCTTGCGAATTCTCTCGGCAGCTCGTTAATCGGTAGTTTATACGTACTCGATGAACCCACAATTGGCCTTCATCCCCGCGATAACACCCGACTCATCCATATTTTAAAAACTCTTCGCGATATCGGAAATACGGTTCTTGTAGTAGAACACGATCCCGAAATGATGAAAGCCGCCGATAATATTATTGATATTGGTCCACATGCCGGTATACACGGGGGAGAAGTTGTTTTTGCAGGAAATTATGATGGCCTCATTGCCTCTAAAACGCTTACTGGCCGCTATCTGAGCAACAAAGACGAAATACCGGTACCGGAAAAACGTCGTACACCAACCGCTTTCCTTAAACTTCGGGGCGCGTCGGAGCATAATCTTAAAAGTGTTGATGTTGATTTTCCGCTGGGCGTTATGACCTGCGTAACCGGGGTTAGCGGCTCCGGCAAATCTACGCTGGCACACCACACGCTTTATGCGGGCATCCAAAAAGAGCTGGGCAGCTACAGCGGCAAAGTTGGGAGGCACAAAAAACTGGAAGGTCTGCAGTTTGTAGACCGGGTAGAAATGGTAGATCAGTCTCCCATCGGCCGCTCCACTCGCTCAAACCCGGCCACCTATACCAAGGCTTTCGATCATATACGAGACACTTTTTCCAAAACCCGGCAGGCGAAAATCATGGGCTACACTCCCGGTTATTTTTCTTTCAATAAACCCGGCGGACGATGCGAAGCGTGTCAGGGCGAGGGTGTGCAAACCATTGAAATGCAGTTTCTGGCCGACATTGTTCTTCCCTGCGAGTCCTGTAACGGCAAGAGATACCGCAAAGATTTACTCACCGTAGAATACAGGGGTAAAAATATTTTTGATGTTCTTGAAATGTCTATTTCCGAAGCCATCGACTTTTTTGTGGATGAGCCCTCAATAACCGGAAAACTTCAGGTAATGGATGATGTGGGCCTGGGCTACTTAAGGCTGGGACAGAGCGGAACCACACTTAGCGGTGGCGAGGCGCAGCGCGTTAAGCTGGCCCGATTCCTGTCTTTTAAAGACACCGGGCACACGCTCTACTTTTTTGATGAGCCCACCACTGGTCTGCATTTCGATGACGTAAAGCGGCTGCTAATCAGCTTTAACCGACTGGTAGAAGAAGGTAATTCGGTAATAATTATTGAGCACAATATGGATGTAATCAAAAACGCCGACTGGATTATAGACATCGGCCCCGAAGGTGGCTACGGCGGCGGAACTCTGGTCGGAAGCGGCACGCCGGAAGAAATCAGCGAAATAAAAGAAAGTCATACCGGGCGCTTTTTGAAAGAAGTTCTTTAAAAGCTCCGATGAAACCATAGACAAAGACGGGGCACAATATAAAAATTTGGACCCGTCTTCGCTCATTTTTATCAGATTTGGACCCGCTCTATTTTTTTGTGCAGTTCCGGAACCTGAATCAGGGCTGCAGAGCCGTACCAGCTATGCAGCTCCATGCTTAGCCTTCCGGCTTTAACTGCCGGATCAGCGGCCGTAAGTTCACGCGCCAGCTCAATGGAATCTGTATCAAAAAGCAGAATACCGCGCACATTCGGACTCTGCACAAACGGCCCCGCCAGAATCAAGTCACCGTTTTCGGCCATTGCTCGAATGTGGTTCATGTGCCCGCGCTGCAGCTCGGCAACCTCTTCTGCGCTGTGATTTTGATTAGGGCCCGTTTTCAGGAAAGCCATCACATAAAGCCGCATTCCGTAATCGTCGGCACCTAGAGAAGCCGCGAGCTCTTCATCAAAAACAGAAGCTGTTTCGCTATTTCCGGCATCTTCATCTGAAAGAACTGAGCTATTAGAATTAACGTCCTTACCGCATTGAGCTATCAGCAAAAGAATAAAAATCAGAGCAATCCATTTATTAAAGCGCATAAATACCTTTTTCTATTTGAAAATCCCCATTATTCCTGAAAAATACGCCAAAAAGAGTTAACCACAGACCGTTTTTATTTACTAAAGTTGAACGTATATCCTACACTCACATTAATTATTAATGGCGAAAACCCAATGCCGCTTGCCGGTGTTTTAAGCTGCTCCGTTCTGCCGGTAACATCAGATTGATAGCTAAACCGATTATTGTTAAAAGATGATGCCACTGTTGGCCAAAACCTCACGCTCGGCGCTATAGTGATACCTTTCAGCGCGTTTTCCCAACTCTTAAACGGCTGATAAAATCCATATAAACCCAGTCCAACGCTGTAATTATTGGCGTCGGCGGCAATTCTGTTTTCAGAAGTTTGCGCATCACCTTCATAATAAAACTCAAAACGGTGCCATTTTGGCTCTATCCTCAGATTAAGCCACTCAGTTAGTCGGTAGCCAATTCCGAATCCGGTCGAAAAGGGCATGTGCACAACCACTCCCTGATCCTGAAGATATGAGGGTAGTAAATCTCCGCTGAAATCCAGCGAAACCCCGTGCGAATAGTTAAAGGTGAAGCGATTATGCGCGTAAAAGCCTTCAATATTAAAGCCATCGACCACAATAGGCTGGGTTAGACCAAACATGATTCCGGCTTTTCGATCTTGTTTCCAGGAATCATTTTGCGCTGCTGCAACTTGTGAAAAAGCGGCGAGGAGTATCATAGCCGTTATGGCAAATTTCAAGTACTTCATATCGTTAAAAATATTTTGTTAAATATGGCTAAGCCCGCGTTTGTACGGCAATCCCGTTGCTTCTCAGGTTACGGCTGCCTTACGTGCTTAGATTTAGATATAAGTACTCGTTTTTTGCGGAGGGCTACATTCACAAATGTTAAGAAATGCGCTAGCTACTTCGTTTTTTTCTTATTCTGCTCAGCGATTGCGGGGCGATTCCGAGATAGCTTGCAATATAATATTGCGGCACTCGATGAATTAGTCCGGGGAATTCGGCTATAAACTGCTCGTACCGCTGCTCTGCGTTAAGCGTTTGGAAGGCCGTGTTCTTGTTGATGGAATCAAAAAACTCATTTTCGATAATCTTCCGGGCAAAGATTTCAAATTCCGGGAATTCCTTATTCAGCGCCTGAAGACTCTCGATGCTTAATGTTTTTACGGTTGTTTTTTCCAGCGCTTTAATGCCGAAGGGTGATGGCGTCTGCGTAGAAAAACTTTTGTACTGCGTAGCCCAGTCCCGCTCCTGAGCGAAATCACAAATAACCTCCCGCCCCTCCTGATCCGTGCGGTAGTACATAAGGATACCCGATTCTACAAAGGCCACCTTCCTGCAAATGAATCCCTGCTCCAACAAATGCTCGTTTTCAGCCAATGATGAAGTATCAAAAAAACGCAGAATTATTTCTGCCACCTCACAAACCGTTTCATCCTGCTGCAAATACCTCAACAGCAGATTTTCCGCACTTTTGTCGGCTCTATCTTTACGCAGCATAAAGAAATTTTATGGAGTCTTGAGACTTTTTGTTTGGGGTGATTTTTTCAGTGCTAATATTGGCTTTTAGCGGGGATTTAAAAAATTTTTTTTAAAAGAGGGATTTGCAAAACCAAATCAAAACTGAAAACTCAACACTCAACACTCAAAATTCAAAACTTCTTTATCCCTACTTCCACAGCATCTCATCCAAATTTGCTTTTTCCAATCTCATTGCCCAAATTCGGGGCATTATTTTCTTCTAACTCCGATTTTTGCTATGACGATTAAAATTTTTTGCGTTTCTCTTCTACTAACGCTTGGCAGCGCTCTTTTTCCCCCGGTCAGTGTATTCGCAACTGAAAGTGGCCTTTCCGTCAGTTCTTCTACAAACGAACAGATCGTAGTGGGCACCCGAATTGCTCCCCCTTTTGTAATACAGGATGATGACGGTACCCTGCACGGACTCTCGGTATCGCTTTGGAAACATATTGCCGGAGAAATGGATCTGGATTATCGGTTCGAGCTAATGGAGATTACCGAAATGATAGAAGCGGCGACCAACGGAGACGTTTTTGCCTCAGTTTCGGCTTTAACTATAACTGCCGAGCGGGAAGAAGTTGTCGATTTTTCGCATCCCTTCTTTGTTTCTGGCTACGGCATTGCCGTAAACTATGTTCCTCAAGGAATTTGGCAGGCTTTTTTAGCGATTTTTTCTACCGATTTTCTTTACGTTACCGGACTTCTGGTACTTGTGCTTTTATTTTGGGGTGCACTCGTCTGGTATTTCGAGCACAAGAATAATCCCGATGAGTTCGGTGGATCTACCGCAGAAGGTATTGGCAGTGGTTTTTGGTGGGCAGCCGTTACCATGACCACCGTTGGCTACGGAGACAAATCTCCGCGAACTATTGGCGGCCGGGTTGTGGGGTTCATCTGGATGTTTGCCGCCATTATCGTTATTTCCTTTTTTACCGCTTCCATCGCTTCAAGCCTTACCGTAACACAACTCGACAGCCGCGTTAGCGGAGCCGAAGATTTACCTTTTGTGCGCGTCGGCACCCTCTCACAATCTGCTACAACCGGCGCCCTCGACGATTTGAATGTCCGCTATACTTTATTTGATTCTATACCAGAGGGGCTTCAGGCCGTAAGCGATAATCGAATTGACGCTTTTGTTCATGATGCGCCCATTATTCGCTACTTGGCGGAAACAGAATTCCGGAATGAAGTTCAGGTTTTGCCCTCTACTTTTAATATTCAGTATCTCGGCATTGCCATGCCAAGAGATGCCGAATACAGAAATACAATCAATACCCTGCTTTTAGAATACATACAATCCGAAGCCTGGTCCTCTTCCTTGCGCGAATACGGCCTGGATTAACTTCGGTCCCATGCCCTGTCTTCTATCTTTTTGTCCAGCGAATTGACGCAGATTTAGCGAATTATTCTTGCCCAATAGTTGGCTTTAAGCTGATGATTTAATCTCTCATCCTCCGGTCCTCCTTCCCCGGTCCTCGGTCATTTTTGCCCAGCGAATTAACGCACCGCCCTCCAGCCTGCCCCGACCATTCGGGGACCATTCGGAGAATTTGGCGAATTATTCTTGCCCAATAGTTGTCTTTAAGCTGATGATTTTATTTCTCGCCCTTCGGTCCTCCGTCCTCGGTCATCGGTCATTTTGTCCAGCGAATCAACGCGCCACGCTCCAGCCTGCCCCGACCATTCGGGGACCATTCGGAGGATTTGGCGAATTATTCTTGCCCAATAGTTGTCTTTAAACTGATGATTTTATTCCTCAACCTTCGGTCCTCCGTCCCCGGTCATCGGTCTATTAGATTACAAACTTTTGGGGATGAAGAGCGATTTTGGGAAATTCCCTACAGATTTTTTTATCAAACGATACTAATTGGATATCAAGATCCTCTGCTAAAGCAACAAATTCACAGTCATAGGAAGAGCAGTTGGAATTTTGGACCAACTGTAAAACCTGCGTAGAATTCACTTCAAAACAATTAGGTTCCATTAGCTGTTCTGCTTCCTGCATGGATTGTAACACTGCAGGAAAGTCTAAATTTTTTTTCTGAGATATAGAGCCAAAATATTGCTGAATTCTGATCGCCAAAGTAAAGGCACAATCCAATCAGGATCTTTTTTCAAGACTTTATAGGCTAATTCCTCCATATCATTGGGTACCCACAAACTCGCAATGACGTTAGTATCAACGACTATCATGGACGCCCTTTCTCGATCGCCTGCTGAATTTCTTTCATGGTTAAAGCACCTTTTGCCTTTTGCTTGAGCTTTTTAGCTCGGGCAATTATTTGATCGGGATCTGGGCGGTGACTACAAACCATCTTTTTCAGATAGAAGATAACCTCACTATTAATACTTCGCTGATGAAGGTCTGCTTGTTCTTTCAACTTCTTGTATACCTCGTCTGGGATGTCGCGAATTGTAATATTTGTTGGCATGCCAAAATGATATCGTTATCGTTTTAAAACAAAACTGATTAGAATCAAGAATTATTGCAATTCCAGAAATCAATAGCATACAAGATGGTAATCCAGCACTTTAACCTTGTACTGAACCTGTCCATAAGCTGATGATTTCATCTCTCATCCTTCAGTCCTCCGTCCCCGGTCCTCGGTCATTTTGCCCAGCGAATTAGCTACATCACCCACTCACCCACTCACCCACTCTCCCAATCTCCAACTCTCCACTCACAAAAAAGCCCGCTTCAGAAAAATCCAAAACGGGCATTTTAAAATTCTCAAGATCATCTTATTACTGAGATAACGAATAGCTACAACTACATTCGCATCAGATAATTAAGGCCAATGTAGGCCGAAACTGAGCCAAGTACTGGCACAATAAACATCAACATTTTGGCACTGCCCTGCACTTTATAGGGAAGAACCAGAGCCGCCCCCAGCAATAGCCAGATGAGAAGCTTTATATACACGTAAAGGTTAAAATCGGAAGGCTTTATACCAAGACTTACCAGTCCCAGCAAACCAAAAACAAGAATCACCAGTAAACCGGCGCCATGCATTGCGGCAAGTGGTTTTGCCCATGCATTCGTTTTTTTGGTCCCGCCATTAAGAGCATGCACAAAAGTGCCACCAAGAGCCATAAATACAACAAGCACACCAATCAGGTGAATAAAAACATAGGTATTTAATCCCATAAAACTTTCCAAACCATTGTTAAATCATAAAAAAGGAAGACGGCCGCGCAGTGCATTTTGCGATCTGTTTCACGGCCGTCTTTAAAAGTTTAGCAAAAATAGCAAGTCACGCTATTTTTTAGGAGGAGTACCAAGATGTACACCTTCTCCATAAGCCTCGGCTACCGCTTCCATTACCGCTTCAGAAAGAGTCGGGTGCGGATGAACAGAAGCAATAACTTCATGACCCGTTGTTTCCAGGTCACGAGCGAGCACCGGCGAAGCAATCATTTCGGTAACATTTTCACCAATCATGTGGCAACCCAGCCACTCGCCGTATTCTTCATCGAAGACCACCTTCACAAAACCATCGGTATGACCCGAGGCAGATGCTTTTCCGCTTGCCTGAAACGGAAATTTACCCACTTTAACTTTATAACCGGCTTCTTTGGCCGCTTTTTCCGTTAAACCAACCGAAGCAATTTCCGGATGACAATAGGTACAGCCAGGAATATTTTTGTGGTTTACTGGTATCGGATCCAAACCGGCAATGCGCTCGATACACTCAACTGCCTCGTGCGAAGCCTTGTGCGCCAGCCATGGTCCGCCAATTACATCCCCAATTGCGTAAACGCCTTTTGCATCGGTTTCGTAGGTGTTTGGTTTTACAACAATAGATCCTTTTTCCACCTTAACGCCGGCGTTTTCCAGACCAATTCCTTCTACATTACCAACAACACCAACAGCCGAAAGAACCATATCGGCCTCAATCTTTTGCTCGCCTTTAGCTGTTTTAATGGTAACTTCTACGCCCTTACCTTTTTTGGCCACTTTTTCTACAGAGCTTTCGGTCATAATATTCATGCCTTTTTTCTTGTAGATTTTGGCCAGTTCCTTGCCAATATCTTCGTCTTCGTTGGGCACGATATATTTTTGAAGCTCAACAATAGTAACTTCAGTACCAATTGTATGATAGAAATAGGCGAACTCGACTCCAATAGCACCGGCTCCCACGATTACCAGTTTCTTAGGCTGATTTTCGAGCTTCATGGCGCGCTCAGAATTAATCACGGTTTCATTATCGAACTTAAGGCTTGGAAGTTCTCTTGAGCGTGCGCCCGTTGCTATAATAATATGCTTGCCTTTTACCTTTTCCTTCTCTTTGCCATTATCGTCTAAAATAGCAACCTGACCACTGCCGGCAAGTTTACCCATGCCTTTGATAACATCAACCTTATTGGCTTTCATCAAAAACTGAACGCCCTTGCTCATCTTATCGGCAACGCCTCTGCTGCGCTTAATAACATTGGGGAAGTTTACTTTAGCCTCGCCAACCTCCAGACCAAAGTCTGATGCATGATTAATTTTCT
The DNA here is from genome assembly GCA_022565805.1 of Balneolales bacterium. Taxonomy (GTDB): domain Bacteria; phylum Bacteroidota; class Rhodothermia; order Balneolales; family Cyclonatronaceae; genus Cyclonatronum. The sequence continues at coordinate 1,426 of JAIULZ010000108.1, read as the reverse complement.
CCAGAGTTTCAGCAGATTTCAGTAATGCTTTTGTTGGGATACAGCCAATATTTAAACAAACGCCACCCAGGTCTCTTTTTTCAATAACTGCGGTTTTCAGGCCGAGTTGCGATGCACGGATGGCCGCCACGTATCCGCCGGGGCCGGTTCCAATCACAACTACATCATATTCTTTTGCCATAATAAAATTTTTAAAGGAGTTAATACTTGCGTTTCAAATTCAGTAGACCAAAATAGGCATTTTAGGTGAAAATATTAAGAAGCGTACATATACAGCTTCGAAGTGAATAAACTTCAGATAAATAACTTTTCGATGGCCTCTATTCACACTTTTTGAAACGGATTCAATTTCCCAATTCAAAAAATTTATGGGATCTAAAGCTCTTTACTCCAAAAAAGCATTTCCGGCACATTGGGTGCAAATCCAAACTCTCTGTACAGCTTTTGTGCCCGGTTATCCTCACGAACTTCCAGCGTTATTTTGCAGCAACCCATTTGCTCGGCTTTTGCCTCAACGGCTTCAAGCAGGAGTTTACCGATGCCGCGTCCACGGTATTCGGGCACGACAGCCAAGTCATGTATATTCAGCAATCGTTTGGCGCGAAAACTGGATACACCCAAAAAACAATTGGCCAGCCCCACGGGCTTATCGCCAATAAATGCAAGAAGCGAAACGGCGGTTGGCAGCTCATCCAGTTCTTCAATCAGGTTTTCGCGCACGAAATCACTTAATGGCTGTCCGAGCCCCATCGGGTCGCGGCTGTAGGCATCCAAAACGGTTAATACAGCTTCGGCGTGGTCCGGTTCGCTGTAGTCGGCTACCATAATAATAAATTCAGAATCGTCTGTCATTGATATGTCTATAAATGTTTAAGATGGCTTTCTAAGGCCGTCTCAGTTCAGTAATTTTTGTTTTTGTGCAGGGTGATGCGCTCCGTATCCAAATGTTTTTCTTTAGCAGCTTAGCAACTTCTCATATCATTACCGCGAAAGTCATGATGTGCAGCACGAATGAGGCGATCCAGCCGGATTTCGGTTCCATCCTCCAGACGTATAAACTCCTGCTTGTCGCGAGTGTAAATATCTACAATTCGGGCAGAGCGCTGCTGAGGCGCATCGAGCATACCCGTTTCGGTTTCGTAAACCAGCTCAACTTCTCTTTTTTCTATGATGATGCGCTCCAGCTCGTCGTACAGCCGACATGCTATGGGTTCGTAGTTCATGTTAAGCTACCCTTTTATGTTATGCATATTTTAGTTCAGCAATCAAAGTCTTATACGGAATATATCAAAATATGGGAATATCACTTTGATGTGTTTAGATGGTTGCCCTCGGCCAATTTCCAGATTTCAAGGACATTCCGACTCGGGTGTTTTTTGTGTTTGTTGTAATCCCCGGATTCCGGACTGCTTCGCGGAGTCCTCCA
>JAIULZ010000107.1 GCA_022565805.1 Balneolales bacterium | reverse complement strand
TAGGAAAATATGAACAGATTAGAATTAAGCTATCATGAAAGCGACAGACTAAAAGATTTGGCACATTTTAATCTGGCCGGTAGTATTGAGGACGATGGTTTTGATTTTATCACTTCTCTGGCTGCTCACCTTTGCGGAACAAGGGTTTCGTTCATAAGTTATATCACAAATAACAAGCAGCTTAATCTATCTCATTACGGATCAGATATACAGGAAATTCCTTTAGAACATTCATTCTGTGCGCATGCAATACGCACCCCTAACCTTCCCCTTATAGTAAGCGATGCGAAAAAAGATGAGCGTTTTTCGGGTAACCCATTAACAACAGGCGCACCTCATATTGTTTTTTATGCAGGTATTCCGCTGGTAAGTCTTAGTGGTTTTCCATTGGGTACTCTTTGCGTGATTCATGATTCTCCCATGCAGTTGAGCGCAGAGCAGGTTGAGTTGCTGAAGAAGCTTGCAAAGCAAACCATTAGTCTTCTGGAATTGAGAAGATCTCAATTGAAAGTCAAAGAAATATCAACAGAATTAAAAAAGAAAAATCTTCTATTTGCAATTACCGAAGAGACTAATCAAATCGGGACCTGGGAATTAGACCTGGATACGGGAAAAACGGTTTGGAGTAAAGTTGTTTATCACATTCATGGTGTTGGTTTAGATTTCGATAATTCCATGACCAATACAATAGATTTTTACCACCCAGACTATAGAAAGGCCGTTTTAGATACGCTAAACAATTCGATACTTACTAAGGAACCCTTTGAGATTGAATCTTTATTTATTACGGCACAAGATGAGCAGAAGTGGGTAAGAATAACAGGCAGAATAATTGAAAACAAAGTAATTGGGAGTTTTCAGGACATAACCAAAATCAAAGAAAACGAACTTAAGTTCAGGGGGATTTTTAATTCTACTTTTTCTTTTATTGGCTTTTTAGATACAGATGGCATTCTTCTGGAAGCCAATGATACTGCCGTGAATATGGCTGACATAACGCATAAGGATGTAATCGGAAAGTATTTTTGGGACTGCTACTGGTGGCAAATATCAACTCAGGCTCAAGAAAAGCTAAAAGAAAGCTTTCAAAAAGCGCTCACTGGAGTCTCTGTTACTTATGAAGTCGCCGTTTGGATTGCTAACCAGAGCCCCGTAACCATCCTTTTTAGTTTAAAACCTATATTTGACCAACAGGGTAATGTTATTTTCGTAGTACCCGAAGGCCGGCCTATACAAGAAATCGTAGACTCGAGGCGGAAGTATAAATCGGTAATTGAAGGTACAAATGTTGGTACATGGGAATGGAATGTACAAACCGGGGAAACGGTGTTTAATGAGCGCTGGGCAGAAATTGTGGGCTACACCCTGGAAGAATTGGCACCAATAAGTATACAAACCTGGATGAAGTTGGCTCATCCGCTTGATTTGGAGGAGTCTAAAAGAAAACTAAACGAGTGTTTCGAAAAGAAATCTGAGTTTTATGAATCCGAAGTTCGAATGAAGCACAAAGCAGGGCACTGGATTTGGGTATACGACAGGGGTAAAGTTTTTGAATGGACCGAAGATGATAAACCTCTGATGATGTATGGAACTCACCAAGATATCACGGAAAGAAAGCATAGAGAAGAAGCGCTGCGCATAAGTGAAGAAGCATTCAGAGGTAATTTCGAAAATGCTGCTGTAGGAATGGCACTTCTTGATAGCAGTGGAACATGGCTTAAAGTAAATAATAAACTTTGTGAAATTGTTGGATATACGGAGGAAGAATTAAGGCAACTTACATTTCAGGACATTACTCACCCCGAAGACCTTCATGAAGATTTATCTTTATTGGAAGAACTGGTTAAGGGTGAAAGAAGTAATTACCAAATGGAAAAAAGATACTACCATAAACAAGGCCACATTGTTTATATAATTCTTGCAGTTTCTATGGTAAAAGATGCCGCTGGCAAAGTACTTTATTTTATCTCGCAGATTATTGATATTTCTAAGCTAAAGCACACAGAAATTCAGCTACGTAAACTTTTAGCAGAGAACGAAGCTTTAATGGACGCAACTACCCAGGTAGCGTTTGTATCAACCACCACAGATGGGAAAATCATAAATTCGAATATTGGTTTCAGGAAAATTTTAGGATATAAAAATGAAGAAGTTCGGGGCAGTAGTATTAAAAATCTCCTTTTTCTTGAAAATGAATGGAATAATATTGCAAAAGAATTACTCAATATTCGCCCCGAAGAAGGAACAGTTCAGGAGTTGATTTATGCCATTGCAAATGATACAAAGCACAGGACTCGTGAGTGGACATTTAAGAAGAAAAATGGCTCTGTACTTTTGATTTTATTATCGGTAACTGAAATTACCTTCGATAATAAAACCAGCGGATATCTGTTTGCAGCAACAGATATAACCCATATTAAATTTATACAAAGACAGCTGGAGCAAAAAAATGAAGAGTTAGAGCAGTTTGCCTACATTGCTGCCCACGATTTAAAAGAACCCTTGAGAGGTATTACGACCTATCTTTCATTACTACAAAAAAAATATAGTGATCTGCTCGACGAAAAAGCAAGGATGTATATCGACTATGCGTTCAATAATGCCGGCAGAATGAAAGACTTGATTACTGATATTCTGAATTTTTCTAAAACAGGAAATGTGGGTCAGGAATTGGTTGATCTAAATCTTCTTTTGGATTCAATCTTCGTAAATTATAGAAATGATATTAAACAGAAAAAAATTATACTCTCTAAGTCCGATCTACCAGTAATCAAGGTAGATTTCAGCTCATTTATTCAGCTTTTTACAAACCTGATTGATAATGGGATTAAGTATCAGACAGCTGGTAACATCCCTGAAATTTATATCTCGGCCTCCGAAGATGAAAAATTATGGACTTTTAGTATTGCCGACAACGGTATAGGTATAAATCCGGCATTTCAAGATAAAGTGTTCGAAATTTTTAAACGCCTACATACTAACTCAGAATATAGCGGCACCGGTATAGGTTTAGCGAGCTGCAAGAAAATCGTTTCGGCATACGGAGGGGAAATCTGGTTTGAGCCTAATAAACCTGCTGGCACTGTGTTTAAGTTTACTATTCCAAAATCTAATATATGAATCAGTTAATACTTCTTTTAGTGGAAGACAGCAATCAAGATGCATTTCTTATTAAAGAATCACTGGTAGACCAAGACTTTTTAAAAGAGATTTATCATGTAATTAATGGTGAGGAAGCTATTAAGTTTTTAAAAAAAGAAGAATCATATAAAGATGTTGAAATGCCCGATTTAATTCTGATGGATATAAATATGCCCGTAATGAACGGGTTTGAAGCTCTTCAGGAAATAAAATCGAATTCTGAGTTTAAACATATTCCAGTTTTAATGCTCACCACATCATCAAGAAATGATGATATTATTAAAGCATATACAGGGCAATCCAACTCTTACATCGTAAAACCCGATGATATCTATGGGTTAGATAACTTAGCGAAATCATTAAAAAACTATTGGCTTAATACAGTTCGCTTACCACGTATGGAATAGTTTCTTTCATAGACGAAGAGATATTTTTTCGATCACATCTCGAGCTTGCTCCCAAAAAAATGGCTATTTTTTCATCTAATCGCGTAAATATAGCTTAATCTGGATTGCTTTAGGTTTCCATATTTTACTGGGGATCGTTACCAGATTTTTGAGAGTGTGATTCATCCCTTCAACAATTTGTATCTTTGAAGAAGATAGGGCCGCGTGAAGACTTTCGGCATCTTCAATCCCAACCTTAAAATCACTAGTACCCTGAACAATCGATACAAGAATCTGAAGTCCCGAAATCTGTTCTACCGGGTAGTAACTGAATTGTGAAATAAGATAGGGTTCCACGCTTTTTATGAATAGTGGCTGCATCATGGGCGACACCTCCTCAACCATCATTAATGCCGAGAGCTTGTTGAAAAAGGTCAAAGCCTCGTCCTGAACAAAAACGGGCTGATTTTCAAGTTGCGTTCTAATCACATCGTCGAGAGATCGTCCGGGTACGGCAAGTTAGACAAAAACATCATATCACCCAATATCTACCATTGAAGCAAGCGCTGTTTCATACAATCCATCCATCTTTTTTTGTCTGCAAACGCTCATGGTTTTTTTATTGGCATTGTATTGGTAGCCTTTTTTGCCTAACGACCACCCCAATCTGACTACAATAATAAATCCACCGGTTGGGTCTGCTACGAAAGCATCTTCTCCTGCCTCATAAAACATATTGAACAGCACAGCCGACCCCAGAAAAACCGATTCTTCCGTAATGATGATAACCGAATCTTTGCTCATTTGACGAAAAGCATAGCGAAAGTTACTTTGCCGCCATTGACCCACTGCCACGATTCCGGCCCGAATTATTCTTAGTTCCGCGATACTTACGCTAAATGCGGCGGCAGAAGCAAGCGAGTCGGCATCCATTGTTGAGATCAGGCCGCCGGGAAATGCCTCTGTGAGTATTTGGTTTGCTGCTTCAACCGCAGATTGAAACGATTCAGTTTCACTCAAAGAGGCAATGGCCGTTCGGGTTTTAAGAGCAATAAGGGCAAGCGTACCAGCTTCAAAACCTTTTACAAACGTAGAAACAGAAATAAGCAAGGCTTTTTTCTTCCACGGACGCGGATCATTTTTGAATTTTCTCATTTCAAGGAATGCAGAAATAGTGCCCACCGCCAAGCCAACGCTAATACCGGTTTTTGCGTCGAATCGGACTATTTTTTCGCCGCTTATTATTTTCTGAGCATCAATTATTTCTTCGACAATACTCAAGACTTCATTACTATCTCCACTTGTACCATTTTGCCACAATCCACCCTCATCCAAACCCGGATCTTCGTGATGTGCGCCCCGGGTCATCAGCCTGATGTTATTTACGTGAAAAAGCTCTTCTATCCTATCAAGCCGAAAAGCATTTCCCGACACATCATTGATATGATGTCCGTGCAGTATTTCCAGTTCTTCGCTAACTCTACCCGTTTCAAGTAGCTCATTAAACTGTTCCCGGCTATAGGTTTCATAAGCCGAAACCCCGTCTTCGTAGCTATAGTAGTCAAGAACCCGCTTTGCGCCCTCGCCGCCCTCAAGCGCAAAAAACTGCTCAAATTCCCATTTTGCTCTAACATCATCATTTCGTAAAGCCCTTGCCAGGTTATGAGCAATTGCAGAGTCTGTGAGATGGCCGTAGCTTTCAAGGATTGCATCCGGGTTAGGCTCTGTAAACAGATTTTCATATTCTCTCAGATCCGAAAAACGTCGCTCAGTAAACGCATTCATTTTCTGGTTGAAGGAATCACCGAATTCTGCTTCCCAGCTACTCAGCAGCTCTTTTTCGTTCAGCTCGTTAAAATAGGCATAGCCCAATCCTGCTGTTACCGCTATTGAAAGGCCGTCTTCGGTAAGCAGCATTCTTTCAGCATTGGAAGCCTTGGCGCGCTTTTCAAGATAATCAGACAAATAACTATTACTCATTTATAGGCCTCTTTAATCATTAGCTCGGTAAACAAGATTTTCCCATCGGGCGATAGCTTGTTAAACACTTCTGCCTCTGCAACGCGTAAATAATTTACCACACTTGGGTGCAGCTTTGCCATATCGTGACCGGCAATTAGCCTGAGCACTTTTATCAGATTCTTCTCTTCGTTATAGTTAACATCTTTTTCCCGGCTGGTAATTTTATCAATTATCCCGCCTTCGGAATGATGCTTCATTAGCTCAACCGCCTTTTTGGCTTTATCAAGAACTTCCTGATTATATTTTTTCAGCTCCTCTTTACCTTCAGACTCATTTTTACTCAATATAGTCATCAGCACTTGCGACAACTCTTCATATTTTTGCTTAAGTCCGGGATAATTATCAAGCACAGAATGATCTATTTTCTGGTCTGCTTTTTCAATCTCTTCGGTTAGCTCTGCCGATTTTGCTCCGTATTTCAGCCTGTTGATCTTCATTTCCATTTCTTTAAGCTGCTTTTCAATATTTAATTTACGCAGCTCATCTATTTTTTTAACCACCGCCTCCATACTCTCCAGAACTTCGCGTTTAAATCTGCTTGCGTACTCAAAATCCTTTAAAAAACAATGCTCGTAAAAACGATTGGCGTGATTTCGTAATCGTATTAGCGCCTCTCTTCTAATGAGTAAATTATCGCTTTCTTTAGCAAGTGGGTGCAGTATTTGCCTGATTTCTTCAATAAATTTTCTTTCCGAAGGAAAACGAATTGCTGCGGCTTCCGTAAACTCCAGCCTGTTAACGTCATTTCCCGGTTTTGCAATCATTTCCCGCCAGTGCTGCAGTTTTTCATCTTCTGCAGCTAACTTTTCCGCATCCGATTGCTGGGTGTCTGTCGACAAACCATCAGGATAATAATTGATAATTATATCCAGTTTATTTCCGAGTTCAACCAGCTGTTTTTCATGGTTTTCTGTTTTGTCTTTGCGTTTTATTTCTGCACCAAATTCAGCCAGTTCGTTCTTCCATTTTTTCAGAAATACCATTCCGAAAACGAACAAAAGTACAGCTACAATAAGAGCAAAAGTAAAAACAATTAGCAGATCCATTCCCAAATAGTTTGTGAATAAAATGATTATAAATATGAAGTGGTAAGCTCAGTCGGCTTCAGAATTGGAAAGTTTTTTGATGTGATGCAATTCAATGCTAAAACTCAAAACTAATCCCTAATAGAAGTTAGATAGAAACAGAAAAGTGATGGGCACTCACAAATAGAAGAAGGCTTTGAGAATCCTTTTATTTCACACGCATTCTAACAATCGCTTTTGAGGATATTTAATACTTCTCAACCACCTAAAATGCAAAAGAGGTAAAGAAAGTTGCCGCAGTCATAACTTAATCTGCCAAGGTTGTAAGCTGTAGCCAAAACTCTTCAATTCTCGAAATGGCTATCAGAAAGTCATCCATTTGGAGCGGCTTTTGTACATAACTATTGGCATGATTTTCATAAGATTTATCGATATCGTGCTCGTGAGAAGAAGTTGTGAGCATAATAATCGGGATTTTTTTGAGATTTGGAGTGGCCTTTATTTTTTTCAGGACCTCATGTCCGCTAATAACCGGCATATTAATATCCAGCAAAATCAGGTCCGGCTTTTTGGCATCTTTATAGGCTCCTGTTTTAAATAAAAAGTCTAATGCCTCCTGACCATTTCTTGCAACGCTAATTTCGGTAACCACTTTACTCGTTTCAAACGCGTCTAAGGTAAGCACAATATCTCCCTCATTATCTTCTACCAGCAGAATATGTGCTGTTTTTAAATTATTCATGATTATGATTTTGTACGTTTTATTTTACTGGTATTGTAAAGAAGAAAGAGGCCCCTTCGTTGGGTTTCGATTCTACCCAAATCCGGCCTCCTAAAAACTCTACCTGTTTTTTAGCCACAGCAAGGCCAACTCCTGTTCCGCTATAAAGCTCTCTATTATGTAGCCTCTGGAATATTATGAAAACTTTTTCAAAGAACTTAGGGTCTATACCAATTCCGTTGTCCTGTATACAAAATTCCCAAAAATCCTGTTTCTTTTCAGCTAAGATTTCAACTTCCGGATTTTGACCTTCCCTCGAATATTTAATAGCATTATCGACAATGCAATGAAAAATCTGACTTATTGCAGCTCTGTACGTTTTTAATTCAGGAAGATTTTTGTAGGTGATAACTACATTTTTTTCTTCAATAATTTTTCTTCGAAGAAGCTTGTATTCATGTATTACCCTGTTAATATCCACTAACTCACGATCTTCAGTTGGGCGGCCGGCTCTGGAGTATTCCAGCAAATCGAGTATAATATTTTTCATTCTTTTTGAACCATCCATCGCGAAATAGATATACTCGTGCCCTTTTTCGTCAAGCAGATTACCGTATCTCCTTCTTAGCAGATCCATAAAGCTCGAAACCATTCTGAGCGGCTCTTGTAAGTCGTGAGAAGTTATGAAGGCAAACTGCTCGAGCTCTTCGTTAGAACGCTCCAGCTCTTTGGCATATTGATTCAGCGATTTGTTTAGCTCCAACAGCTCAATTTCATGATTTTTTCGCTCTGTGATGTTACTCATCGCCCCTACCATACGTATAGCTTTCCCTTCCGAATCACGGATTACAATACCGCGATCCATAACATAGACAATTTCACCATTATTATTAATAATTCGGTACTCCATTTCCCACCTGCTTCGTTCAGGGTTAGAAACGGCTTCGTTCAGACTCTCTTTTATCAGTGGCAAATCTTCCGGATGAAATCTGTCTTTCCAAAACTGATCTTCTGTAAGCTGCCTCGACATTTCGAGCCCAAAAAAATGTTCAAAACCCGCCGAGCGAAAAAACAACTTATTTTGTATATCCCAGTCCCAGATAGCATCGTTGGTGGCTTCGGTCACTTTTTGGAATCGCTCATTTGCTTCAGCCAGTTTTACGTCGGAAAGCTTTCTCAGAGTTACATCCTTAAAATACACCGATAAACCTTCTTTAGAAGTATAAACCGATACTTCGAACCATTTTTCCACAGTATCGTAGTACGCCTCGAATGTGGTATTCTGCCCGGTTTCCATAGCACGGGTATATTGCAAATAAAACTCTGTGCCTATAACATCGTCATATTCTACCCACAGGTTTTTGCCGACAATGTTTTCTCTTTTCCGGCCTAAAAAAGCTTCCGCCTGCTTATTCCAATACGTTACCGTCCAGTCTTTATTTACAGAAAAAAAGGCATCTCCAATACTCTCCAGCGTGATATTCTTTTCCTTGTAGGCTTTTTTAAGCTTTTGTTCTGCCAGCTTTTCCACATCTATATTTTTAAAATAAGAAGATATGCCACCGTTAGACGGATAAGCATTTACTGAATACCATTTCCCGTCTCCGGGAAATAGATACTCAAAAGACTCAGACGTATTCGTTTCTGCAACCCTTGTGTATACATCCTGCAACAAAGTGCCTGCTGTAGATGGGAAAACATCCCAAATGATTTTTCCAAGAACCTCATTCTCTTTTTCCAGCAGCAGTCTTTCCGCTTCTTTGTTGAAATAAGTAAATCTCCAACTGTTGTCTACAGCATAAAAAGCATCGGAAATACTTCCTAAAATATCTCTTATCTGAAGTTCAAGGATTTTTGATTCATGAATATCCTGCATGCTGCCGAATATTCGTTTACACTTTCCATCTACGATTTCTGCCTTTCCTTTAACCCGAACCCAACGTTCGTTTTGCTTTGCGGTTAACAAAACAGCTTCTAAGCTAAATGGTTCGCCAGTTTCCATACAATCTTGAAGACATAAGCTTAACTCATCTATAAAATCTTCTCTATAGTAGTTTATACCTTCTGCCATCGATGGTATGTACGTTTCCGACTCTATTTCATGGATTTCGTAGACGAGCTCCGACCAATACACCTTATCTTGCTCTAAATCTACTTCCCAGCTGCCGACTTTTGCAAGCGAACCAGCCTCTTCATTGATTTCACGCAGTTTTTTTTCTTCAGTAATGTTTTTTGCCGTTGCATATATAACGCCCTGCCCGTACGAAGCTCTGCAAGTCCAGCTTAGCCAAAGTGTTTTTCCATTTTTAGCGAGAAAACGATTTTCGAAGGCTATGGTTTTATTTCCTGTAGTTTTTTCGGAGAACTCATTTGCAAATACTCCAGATTCTGCGGGGTGCAAAAAGTCATCGAAAGAGTTTAATAGTATTTCGTTTTTTGAATAGCCTAAAAGAGTGCAACCGGCTTTGTTTATTTTAAGAAATCTGCCCTTAAAATCGGTTAGACAAAGAATATCAGGCACAGTCTGATACATATGGTTTAAGTCGTTCTCAAGTTTTTTCCTATGTATTTCAGATCCTACAAAACTCTCCAGTTGACTATAAATTTTAAAATATTCAGCTAAATTCTCGGGGCTTTTTCTGGTACCGATAACCAGTACACCTATAACTTCATTATTAAACATAAGCGGGATACCAAGGGCGGCACTAATACCTGTCTTTTGGGCCGCCTCAGTTCGTACAAAATCAGTATGGCTATCTAAATTACTCCATAGTTTTTGTTTTTTCGAAGACCATACCTTACCGGGCAAACCCTGTGAAACGTTTAAAACCTCGTTCTTTTTGCTTAACGCATAAAAGGTTTCGACCTCATCTTCAGACACATCATGCGCCACAAGCTTTAGCTGGCTTTTATCCAGTGTTGTTACCCAAAGCTCTGCAAAGTCGAATTTACCAAACTCGCGTACTGTTTTACACAACTGCAGTGCCGATGCTTCTAAAGTAACATCTTCATTAAAATTCGCGCTAATACGAATTAAGAGCTCTTGCTCAATTTCTTTATTTTTTGTTTCGGTAACATCGCGCTCTACAGCTACCCAATGAGTATACCAGCCATTCTCGTCGGCAACGGGAGAAACCGTAAAATTAATCCAGAACTCTTCACCGTTTTTTTTATAGTTTTTGGTAGTGATTTCACAAGACTCCCAGTCACGTAATGCTTTGCTTAATTTTCTTAGTTCTTTTCTGTCGGAACCTGGCCCCTGAAGAAAACGCGGACTTTTACCTATCACCTCTTCAGCCTTATAACCAGTCATTTTAGTGAACGCATCATTCACATAAATTATTCGAGGACCGGGCTCCTCCAATGGTTCAGCTTCTGTAATTAAAACCGCTTCATTAATATGAGTCGCTACACTTTCAAGTAATTTTAACCTTTGCTCTTCTCTTTTTCGATCTGTAACATCCTGTGCAGTGCCCTCTAAATATTTAAATCGACCATTTTCATCCTCAACTACTTTACCTAGTAAATGTACAAATCTACATCTATCATCTGGCAAATATATACGGTGCACAACATCAAATTTTGTTCGACCATCTAAAATTTGCTGTAACTGGTATTCAAAAATAGCTAAATCATGGGGGTGTATACATTTCAGATAACTTTCATAGGATAAATTAAAACTCCCTTCAGATCTTTCCCAAATTCGGTACATACCATTAGACCACCAAATGGATTTGTTAGACAGCTCAATTCTCCAGTATCCAAGTTTTGCTATTTCAGAAGCTGCTTTGAGGCGTTGCTCCGATTCTTGAAGCAGCTTCATTTTCCGCTCTTCTTCGGTAACATCCTGGCCTACAACCATCATGCACTTTTTACCCGTAAAATCAACTTTATGGCCGTTAATTTTCATCCGGATTTGGTCACCGGATTTTTTTGTATGAGTAATTACCCCGAAATAGATATTACCGTCTTTCATATCTATATCTTTATGCGCGCCAATAAGCAGAGGCATATCAGTGTTTGGACAAAGGTCTTTCAAGCTAAGTGATAAAAACTCATCTTTTGTATATCCGTAGTGATTAAGCGCTGCCAGATTAACATCCAGTATAGCGTATGTCTGGAGATGGTAAACCCATGTTGGTAGTGGCGAAAGGTAAAAGAGACTGCTATAATTTGGATCGGTATCAGTCATAATAAAAAAAAGAGTTATTCGGGGCTTAAAAATGTTCTACTAACCGGCGCCATACATTTACCTGTTCAATAAAAAAAACGGCTTAACACAGTTCCGCTTCGGCTACACATCAATTGTTAAATTTAGCAAGATCAACATTTAAAAAAAGCCTTAATTTGCGCTCATTTTAAACTAAATAGCATATTCGAAGGCTATGTAAACTTTGTTTATATAACAACAACTTAGTGTAGATATGCTAACTACGAGCAAGCTTAGTAAGCTATACGAGCCCTGCATTAGCAGATTACCTGCAGCTATGAGAATTATGCAGAACTGCAGTAAAGTCGTAATGCGACTAGAATTCGTCTATACAACGTATGATTAAGATCCGGTGGATTCCAGAATAGCTTTAAGATTATTTAAACCCGTTTCGTAATCATTGCCAATGGCTTCCTCAAGATTCATAAAAATAAGCAGCAGATTCATTGGTCTTGGCATGCTGCCAAACATACCCCAACTTACTCTTGTTTCATTTTCTGTGATGGCTTCTGTGGTCATATAAGCATTCGAGGTAGACTCAAAAGGTTCAAAAAACCGGAGCTCATAATCTATACGTTCTCCCTCAATTATTCCAACAATTTCCTGCTCACCGCTACCGGCTTCTTCATTTCCAGACCATGCCGAAATAAAACCTACTGTACCGTCGGTACCGCGAAAATCTTGAATCATATCAGGATCATGACCACCCCAAACACTGTAGTTAAACTGGTTACGCAGATATTTCACATAGTCAAAAACCTCTTCTACGGGCTGGTTGATGATCACAGAGCGCTCTACCGCGAACTTTGTGTTTACGGTATAAGCAAGAATTAGCAATACAGCTATCATTAAGCTGAAAACGATAGCTGCAATTTTCAAAGCTTTCACAAATCCTGAAGACATAAGCATGAATATAGGTTTAGTTACTCTAATCGAGGATTTTATTTTTGATCCAAGGAAGAAGACGGGCAAAA
>JAIULZ010000106.1 GCA_022565805.1 Balneolales bacterium | reverse complement strand
GCAGCTTAAATGGAATGAAGCCTGATTTTTAAGATTTTGATGAAGTTGAGCTAAGTCGCTTTTTATCTGTCGACCTTGTATAAGGCTCAATCTTATAGTTTTTGAAAGTATTTTTCAAATTTAGCGTTATAAAAATTATGTTATTATTAATATGACGCTTATAGAGGGATCTAAGATCTTGAAGCAGCCATAAATTGGCTCAAGTCAGGCAAATCTGCCTTATTGTACAAACTTAATATCCGCGCTCGACAAACTGCTGTCGGGTTTCATAGGTGGGGCGGTTTGGCAGGGGTGGCTCAGTATTGTCTATAAAGCTGATAATAGCCTCCCGCGTAAGACGTGAGCCATCGGGCGTGGTCCATAATACGTGGCCGACTTCGGGAATCCAGTGGCTGCGGCTTATGCTGTAGTGCTCAAAATACTCCATCGCTAAACCTCGTGGGATGTAGCTGCATTCGCCGAGCAGAAGCTGAACCGGAATACCGAGATCGCGTAAATCCGGTCGTTCGGCACGCATGAAGCTCCTCCGGATTTCCATCATAGCGCTCAGGTTTATAGGGTGATGCACAATCGGGAGCATATTATCGGCCTGCTCGCTGCAGTACGAGGTTTTCATAACCCGAAACTGAAAAGCCGGGCTTACCGAGCGCATTATTTCTTTTTGTGGCACAAATTGATTTCCGGCCGGCAGCATAAAGCTTAGCGGCAGTCTGGGTGAGCGAATGAGCTCGAAGAAATCGGGCTGATCGGGACTGGATGCGCTTGTTGTTTTCGTAGTTAAATGCGGATCATCCACATTCGGATCAAAGCCGGGAAGGGGAGAAGGTTCGGATAGGATCAGCTTGTGTACATCAAATAGTTCTGCATATTTAGCCATGAAACTGGTAATGACTCCGGCTCCGTAAGACTGACCAAACAAAATAACAGGCTGATCGATGCTTCCCATTATGTACTTCAAATCCTGCACGTTTCCATCATGGCTGTATTCTGTTACGGGCACAGTTCCAGATCTTCCGGCACCAAGCTGATCATAGTATAAAATATCGAAGCCTTGTTGTGTTAATGTGGCTAAAAAATCTATATCAATATTTCGGGCAAAAGCGCCGGGTCCGCCGTGTATAAAAACGATAGTGATATTTCGCCTTTCGATATCATCCGGAGGCTGCATTCTGCCAACGGCAATAACTCTGTCGTTACCAGCATCCCAAAACTCAAAACCATATTCCTGTGTATCATCATCGGCGCCAAAATCGTATTGAGTAAGCGGAATCATAGCCCAGATTACGATCAGCATCGCCAGATGGGAAGGAAGAAGAATGAAAAATTTGCCGTAGAAACTGTCTTTTCTGGATCGCAACCACCAAAAAACGACAATATATATTCCAAATGAAATAACCAAAGCCGGAAAACCACTCCAAACTCCATTGGTTAGCAAAAGGCCAATCACAAAAAAAGCAAAACACAAAATAGCGCCCAAAACGGCAAAAAGAGTATTAAAAAGCCAGCGGTATTTCATCAATCGGGAAAGTGGATTGTAGTTATAGAGATTTATTAACTAATTTTTTATAGTTAGCGAATTACAATAATCGTTAACAGAATTGCATTTATCGTTTAAAAGAGAGTGATAAAATGCGGAATATTCGTAAGCGATGGCTTTGTAAAGCCTTATGCTAATATAGCATTATAAGCAAAACAATAGCTCCACTTTTTGAGAGGGAACTTCGTGAGTAAGGCTTAACTAAAAAAAGAACAGTTTATCTTAAGCTACATTATTCATCGTATGTTAATCGCTTACCCGATAAAGTGTTATGAACACATTTAGTTTTTAACATGATGTATCTAATTGATAGACATCGCGATATTAGATAAGCTATTTCTTTGTGGATGATGCGGTTAACCCATAATTGTTTCATAAACCCGCACAAAAGGCATCTCATCTTCGGGGCTGATGAGTGCGTAAATTTTGCCATTGTATATGTAGAGAATCCGGCTGTTTTCTTCCATACATAATTTTCCTTTGAAGCTGCCATCAGGGGTTAAGGCAATCCATACTGTGTTCAGCTCGTCTTGTGATGGAGGCGTAAGCTGCAGCCAAACATAGCGGGATGGCTGGTCGTAGCGAACGGCCGATACCTTGCCACGAACATCCGGGATTTGTGAGAGTATATCATTTAGCTGTGAGCTGCTCATATCGATACCGCCCATCATATTGTTTAAAAATTCACGCTTTTCGTTTTCTGAAACTGTTTTCTCGGGTGTGCTAAAACGTACTTCCGAAATAATATCACCTGTTTGCAGATCATATTGCGTAAATCCAAGCTCGGTTTGTATAATTTTGATCATGGTATTTTCATGAAACGCAAACTGAGTGGCGCGGCTGTGCGGGGTCATAAATGTGAACATCATCATGCCATCCGGATTTGTAACCGAAATGGTCTCGCTTTCGGGAAATGTGATGTAGGCATCCCGAATTATTTCGCCATCACGGTTTATCTGGCTTACACGCTCTTTATCTGAAGTATCGACTCCGGAAGATGCGCGTTCGAGCATCACAATGTTTCCGTCTGGCAGGAGTGAAAAAGAAGAGGGAAATCTACTGACAGTCACGTCTTTTACGGGTTGTATTGCACCATTTTGTATGCTATAAATCGAAAATCTTCTCAAACCCTGACTAAAAACAAGAAGCTCATCATTTTGGCTCAAATCCATTATTCCTGATAAGAATCGCCCTTCACCCGGCCCTTCACCTTCACCAATTCCGCTTCCCAAATAGCTGCCGTCTGCGCTAAATAAATGAGCTTTGGAGGCTCCGGCATCCAGAATTAAAATATCGCCACTACTTGTAATCCGGATGTTTGAAACTTGGCTAAACATTACCTCATCGCTATCGGTAATGTCCAGTAGATGTTTTGTTGTAATTTCCGGTTCATCCGGCATGCCGCTGGAAAACAAACCGGAGGCATCAGCATCAGCGCCGGTGTTTTTATCACCTGCGCCCGAAGTACAGGAAAGCAGAAAAATGGATATTGCAAAAAGCGAGAATCGTAAAAACGCAGTCATACAAAAAATCAGGTCAGAGGAAAGAAATCGGTTTAGAAGGAAGACGATGCTGAGAATCAAATAGTTTCATGATTTCCTTAGTTTAATTTCCCCTCAACCTGTATTTCGAAAGCGAAGGGTATCAATCGCCAATAACGCTTTCTCTGGCAGATTCCAGCTTTTCGGTAAGTTCTTTTCCAAGGTGTTTTTCCAGAATGCCTCTGTAGGTGCGGGAGGTGCGAAAGCCCATACCACGCTCGAAGAAGTCGGAGAGTACGGGTCCCCAGTCGTTATCGAGCGGCATAATTATGCCGAACCGCTCGCTCGCTAAATCTGCAGGCGGGTGCTGTCGCAGAGGCGCTCCATTTTCAACTGCGCGCCAGTAGTTGTAGATATCGATATAGGCAAAAAGATCTTCCCGCTGCGAAACCTGTTCGATTATATCGCTGTTGGAATTACTAAACTCGATTGGTGTACCGGGTAAATAATTCTCGACTAAACGTTCTATTCTATCTTGGTGCAGGGTGCTTTCGAAAGCAAGTGCAGACATCCCCGCGAAAGTTTCAGAAATATCGCTTAGTTCTACAATTGGAGGAACCGACTCATGCGTTATTAAAACCGCAATATTGGTCAGGTAAGGCGGGCTAAAGCGGAGTTCCTGCTTCCGGGCCTCTGTAATAGTTACATTACCAAGCCCGAATACGCCACCGCTTGAGTTTTTTACCAGGCTGTAGAACTCACTGAAACGGGTTTTGGGTTCGAAGGTGTACCGGATTTCAATTCCCTGCGAAGCCTGTACAAATTCGGCAAATTCGTGCATAATATCTACGGTTACGCCGGTTAGCTCACCGGTTTCATCAAAGTAAGAAAAGCCGTCGCTTGGTACATATAAAACGGTAAGATGCGCAAAACCGGAGTTTCTGGCATCGGCATAAGAATCTCCTTGAAAAGGGGGAGTTTCACTGCAGCCAAGCAGCAGGGCCGCAAACATCAAAATGGATACGGAACGCTTCAAAAAGGGTACATTTTGTAACTCGGATAACATGTGTAATACCTTCAATTATTCATTGATTATGGTTAACAATTTACTAAGTGCAGTTATGCTTATGATGTTAATTCGTGTGCCGCTTTTCTTTTTTCTTTTATAACCGGTAAGAGGTTTTTGATATGCGAAATAAGGCGCGCACGAAGCTTTAGTCCTTTTTGCCAAAGCATACTTTGCCGCTTTTTATATTCTCGTCTTCCTTCTTCTGTTTCTATGCAAACCGGATCATATCCGATTGATTTCAGGTCGTACGGCCCTGCTTTCATATCAAGCACGCGGGCTTCCCAGGCTAGCTTAAATCCATCGGCCAGCATCTCGCCGGGTATCCAGGGCGTTAGTTTATACATCCATTTATACAAATCCATATTAGCGTGAAGGCATCCGGGCTGTTCGTATTTTATAACTTCTTCGCGGCTTAAGCTGTGTGCGTTTTTAGGTTTTGCTGATTCAGAAAAAAAACGGTAGGCATCGAAATGTGTGCAGCTAACAGGTTTACTATCGATCAGCTTTTTAATTTCTGCAGGTTTTAACCTAAGTGGAAAAGTCTGATGACGAGCATCGGCGGGATCATAAACCATTGCCCACTCATGCATACCGCAACAATTTAAATGCGGCTGACGCTGCTGCACGGTTTCCATGAGGTGCAGAGTCCATTCCATTAATCGTAGTTTTCTTGCGGGCATATACTCTGGCGAAAGCAAAAGATCTTTTCCGTCGGGCACAAATTCTTTTACCGTAAAATGACTTTCGCGAAAAGAAGCGGCATCACAAAGCCGCACGGCATAGCCGGGCGACCATCGGGTTAGTTTAGATGGACTGTAATTGTAGTAGGTAAACATGAAGTCCATTACCGGGTCTGGCTTTTGATGTGATTTTTCCTTTAAATAGTTGTTTGTGAGCGATGCTATCAAACTGGAATGTTCTTCATAGCGAATTTGCCACTCAGCAAAATCCAGGGGATTTTCTTGAGATAAGTCTTTGTATGTGTCTTGAATTGTAAGACTCATTTTGCGAATATACCTGTGTAGTGTATTAGTGAGTTTGGAATTATCTATGCGCCGGATTTAAAACCACGAGCGAGTAAATAAAAGCAATAGCTACAAATATCCTAAAGTTATGAAAAGGCCTTGGAAAACTATTTTCACGCCCATATAATGCCTTATGTTAAAAATGACTCCCAATTTCCGGGACTAAAATTTTTAATTTTTCCGACCTCAAATATGGCCTTAATATCACGGGTGCATTTTTGTAAATCTGGTACGGTAATATCCAATCTCAGGCAGAACTGTAAAACATTAATCTGTTGCAGTTCGTAATTAATGGATTATTATAATGATCAAAGCTTATTGTAGTGCCGAATATACTTTAATAGTTATAAGCAGAAAATAAACTTAGCACAAATAAGCACCTTTTTACATTTAACCGATTGTTGCACCCTTACATTACATTACATTAAATAAAAACAGACCTTCGAAGGGGAAATAGCACAAGTAAGAGTTTAGTTTTTAGAAAAGCTTGATTTGAAACCTATGCTAACTAATTAATTATTATCAGGTGATATATCAGAGGGTATTTAAGCCGGTTATTCCCCGACAATTCCAAGTTATTTCAAAACCACTTATCTAAATATTTATGAAAGCAGAGCAAATCTCAGAAGAAATGAACTATTCTACGTATCGTGTTATGACTGATGCGCTTCTGGCAGAAGACAAGACCACGGGCGATAATCATTCTGAAGCTATGATTGGTTACACTAAAATGAATGTAGCCAGGATGAAGCGTCTTGATAAACATCTGGAGCTCAACCCGGAGTTTTCTCAGATTCTTAAAAGTCTGCGGGCGCCTCAAAAATGGCTGGTAATTACCGAGCCATGGTGTGGCGATGCGTCTCAGCTGGTTCCGGTTTTTGAAAAAGCGGCTCAGGCATCCAACGGAGCCATAGAGCACCTCATTATCTTGCGAGATTTACATCCCGAAATAATGGATAAGTACCTCACCAATGGTGGTAAATCTATTCCCAAGCTTATTGCTTACGATTCTAAAACAGGCGAAGAACTTTTTAACTGGGGCCCGAGACCTGCTGAAGCCCAGACGCTATTTGAGGAAATGCGCGCCGAAAAACTACCTTTCGAGCAGCTTTCGGCAAAGCTTCATAAATGGTATGCCATCGACAAAGCGCAAAGTGTGCAGAAAGAACTGGGTGAGCTTATTCTGGCCTCTCAAAAATAACAATTTACCGACCGCTACTTTAGAAGGGTAAATGCCGATGTTCGCACGTAAACTTGCCCGCTTGCGCCGCCGGTCGCCCGAATCTGGTAATGATAGGTTCCGCTCGACAGCATGCCGCCATCAAAACGTATGGTATGCTGTCCCGGTGCCATTCGGCCATATCGGCTTCTGTATACTTCACGACCCATGATATCGAAAGCAGCAATTTCAACTTCTGCAGTTTCGCCAAGGGTAAAGCGTAGATTCGTATCCGGGTTAAATGGATTGGGGTAATTGGGTTGCAGCACAACAAGCTCGGGTAGCTCGGCATCAGCGGGCGGTAAATGAACAGGATCGTTGGGTGTGATGGATGTTTTTAATACCTCGCGACCGTTAATCTCGGTCAAAAGCTGATCTATGTCTATAAGCGGATTACTTATCTGGATTCGGATTTCTTCGGGATCGAGAAGTTCTGCTACAAGCCCCATCTCCTCCGAAAAATAATAGGTAGGGCCGTAATTACTAAGCAGGTTAAAGGTTACAGGTACTTCACCGATTAAAAAAACCTGCAGGTAAATAGTAATATCGGCGGTGATATTTGGCTTAAAGCCGACCGCATCAACAAAGCCGATTGGGGTATCGAACGTTTCATCATCTACTCTTGTGCTACGAAGGGTGTAGCTGAAATCCAGCTCATTAGAAAGTTCTACTCCTGCCGGTAAATCTATGAAACTGAGTAAAGTATCGGGTATCTCTATGGTGATGAGACCCGTGTCGATAATGCTGCTTTCGCCTGCATCCCACCCGGTGTTAAAGAGCACAAAAGAAGTGTCGGGAATGAGATCCGGGTCGAAGCCTAAATCATCAAAAAAGTCGAGGCTGAATAGCAGAGAAAGCGGGGCGGAGGCACTGTCGCCTGCAACATCGAGCGCATAGAGGGGCGGGTTATAGTATCCCCGGATTTCATAACGGTTAATCGCATCGTTAAACGGGGTTTCGTTATCCGGCAGACCGAAAAACTCCTGAGATTCGATGCTGCCATCAAAAATCACCTCTCCGCTTACTGTGGTTTCTTTTACATCAAAGGTGCTAATATATTCACCTGCTGCAGGAAAAAAGGCTGGTGCCGATCCATACAGTCTGTTTTGGCCTTCAGCAGCTGTGCAAAGAAATGTGCTTAAAAGCGCAATGAAAATTAAAAATCGGAATAGACGCATAAGTGGGTAAAAGAGAGGGTGAAATCAAATTCATACAGCTGTAAAGAGCCAGACTGTTTATTATTTCAAACGGCAACTATTAAGCTTAAGGGTAAAGTAGGAATTTTTAACTCGAATTAACACTTGCTGTACAACTTCGGCTTCTACTCGTGGCAAATTGTGGCAAAGTAAAAATTACCGTATCCGTATAAGAGTGCCGTTTTTTGAGTGAGTACGGCTGTTTCCGGTTGCCGAAGCCCTCATCTGGTAAAGATATACACCGCTGGAAAGGCGCGATAAATCGGCGGTAATTTCGTGTCTACCGGCTTCCCGTACCTCTTCGGGGAGTAAGCGGGCAACTCTTCTGCCCTGTATATCAAAAAGATCTATAGCTACAGAAGATTCTTCAGGCAGTATAAATCGAATTGTGGTTTGCCCTCGAACGGGATTGGGGAAGTTTTGCTCAACTACGTAATCATCAAAGCTGATGGACAAAAGGGCCGGCTCGCTAAGGAGTGCGCCACCGGGATTGGAAACCCTAACGGTGTAGATCCCTTCATTCTCCGGCTGCGTATCTTCGATTTCCAAAGTTGAGCTGATTTCTCCGTATAGCGGTTGCTCGTCTTTAAACCACTGGAACTGTGGCTGTGGCGTTCCCGTAGCCTCTACGCTAAAAGTGGTTGTTCGGCCAATAGAGGTAACCTGTGATGTGGGCTGACTTACAATAACCGGTGCGTCTACAGGGCCTGTGTACTCGCTGGTTAGCCGAATGGAGGCAACTAAATTGTTACGTTGCGAATAATTTGCCCAAACCGGATTGTCTACCGTTGGTGGTTCTATATAAAGCTGTGTGCGAACCGGAAAGTAGTTGGGATTATTTTGGTCGGTGCTGCCCGCATCCAGAAGAAATTCTACCCGGGAGGTTGGAGCCTCCACTTCAAAAATAATGTAGTAGCTCAGACCGGCATTCATGATCCATTGGCCTGCCTGCACGTCTATTCTGTTTTCGCCACGCCTTAGCTGGCTAATGGGCACAACGGTCCGGCCTATTTCGGCTCCGGGCCTGAAATTTGTGCCGCCAGTTTGTCTGTTAAAGGTAACGATTAGATTATCTGAACCTATCAGACTGGAGTCGCGGCCATTTACAGTAAACAAAACTTCGTCAATTCTGGAGTTAAACTCGGGAGTAAACCGTTTGGCCAGTCGTTTAATACCTTCTCTGTCGGGCCTGCCCGGTGTGCCGGGTAATTCTGCAAACGCTGCGGGTTGCCCTGCATAGGTTAATGTGGTAGTAACGATTGGCAGCGTATTCCAGGAGGAGGTCCAGCTGTACGGGTAGGCTGTGGGTTGCGTATTCGTATTATTTTGCTGTGAACCAGATTCTACCGCAGATGCCACAAGAACAATCCGCTCAAAGCTGCCGTCGAGCACGTGATTTCCTGCACCAATGTACTGGATTTCCGGAGCTACATTTGAGCCAGAAATATAGCTGATGAGCGCAAACCGAACGGTATTATCGCCGCTAATTGAAAGATTAAAATTCTCGGCACCAACCCATTCTATATATTCTGCTCCGCCATATACAACCGACCTTGAACCGTTGCCCTGTGTCTCTCCGCTCACATATTGTATGGTTGGAAAGCTTACCCGGTTTGCTCTTCGGCGAATATCTTCATAGCCGAATCTGCCGTCAGAAATAGCGTTGTTATTCACATAATTGGCGATATGGAAATCCATCAATATATCCCTGAAGTCTAAACCTGCGGCACTGGCTGCCTGTTCATAAGCGCCAAATCTGCCCGAAGAAGACCTGGTGATGGCACCGGCAGATTCAACTCCTAATCGCTGCGCTATGTACGAATGCAGCATAGAAGCACGCTGATAATCCAGAAGTACGTCTGTTGAGCCTCGTCTCCAGCTATATAAAAACTGGTCGATTTCTAATGGATTGTTAAGATAATTCGGGTTACGGCCGGTGTAACCGGTAAGCAGCTCGGTCCACTCCGACTGACCTTCGTTCTGGAAGATATCGAGAAAACGATAGTTGGCGTGTATTAGGTGCTGTAGCTCGTGGGCCGCTACACTTTGTGGTGCAATTATATTAACGTTGCCATCAAGGTAAATTAGCGGGCGAGAGTTCAGGTAAATAATGTCTGTGCGATTGCTGTTGGAGTTTGAGGGATCCAAATCTACCGGATCAAAGAATCCTGCTACTGTGCCGGAAGTGCCACCGGGTTCCCAACCGTCGATTACATCGGTAATAAGGATATTTAAAATACCGCTGCCGTCTATATCCGGCCTGTCGCCAAGAAAAGTTTCCCCTATTTGAAGAATGCCCGAACCCGGATCTACAGATAGGTGAGGGGTTTGGTTTTCCATAACTAAAAGCAGCTGATCAACTACATCCTGATTTACCTGATCCGGAGCAAATTCGTCGTTTTCTACCCAAATGCGAACAGATGATCCGAGCCCGCGTAGCGTAAAAGTAACGCTTCTCCAGGTGTTGTTGGTAATGTTCCGAACCCTGAAATCCCGCTCATCCCCAAGACCAAAATCAGATAAGATATCCGGCACTATATCCTGCCGCCCCATCAACTCCTTTTGGGCATGGTAGTTTCGCAATGCCCGCACAGCCGTACTGTCGGTCAGAATAAAATCGGCAGAGCAAAGATTAGCCCGCCCTCGACCCGGCAGGGAAGCCGTAAGGCTATGGCCTCTGTGAACCGGATGAATAAACCCGGCAGGTTCTGTAATATATTGCCCCTGAGATGGCTGTGGCAAAATGGATAACAAGACCAGAGATGTAAGCAGGGCAAAAAGGATTGAAAAGGATTTGCCGGTTGTACAGGATTGGGGTGAGAGCATAAAATTAGGTGTAGTCAGCAGGGTACAGGTTAATGCAGAACTATGTTACGGTTTAAGACGCTTAAATGCCATACGGCGCAGCTTTGAAAGAACCAGCAGAGCGTTAAAAAAAAGAGTTTAATCCGGATAACGGTTTGATCGGAGTAAATAATTACTTTATTTGCCGGAATTGATTGAATCGCGTTTCGGTTTCGCTATAACCGTTAGTTTTGTCCATACAGCTTATGTTCAGACTAAATTCAGGTGAAAGTCAATAAGCCAAAAAAATCAACAATTGGGTCTTCAGACCCTTTGACAAATATACAACTCTGATTGTCAAACAAATGTTCTTTCATAATGCTTTACGCACTTTATGAGAATTAGGATTTAAATTACAAGAAGACGTGCAAAAGAGTGGTTTTGCAAAGCCTTCTATAACCAGAGTATTTAAATTGAACTGCAGATCTTGTTTCTATCTTCAAAAAAATAATTCTTAATTTTGGAAATACTGTTTGTGATTGAGGATCATTTTTATAACCCATAAGCCACGAAAATGAACTCGACAAAGCATTTTAGAGGAAACTGTTTATTTAAAATCTGGAAAAAGGCTGATGCCCCGGCCCCAAAAAAATATCATATATAATTAGTCTTTAAATATTAAATCCCCGGTTTTACACGGCTTTTAGTTAAATTTGACGCTTTTTTATTAGTAAAGTAGAAGATATGAGTACACAGGAAGAATTATTTTATAAGCATGTTGCCCTTACCAGCGACAGCCCAATGGGAATAACAATAAGCCATGCAAACGGAGCCGTTTTTTTTAGCACTGCCGGTAAAAGGTACATCGATTTTATTTCCGGTATTGCGGTTAGTACCCTGGGCCATAGGCATCCGTCGGTTGTGCAGGCTATAAAAAACCAGCTTGAAAAACACCTTCACGTAATGGTATACGGCGAGTTTATCCAGCGCCCGCAGGCCGAGTTTGCGGCATCAATAGCAACGAGACTACCCGAAAACCTGGATCGTATCTACTTTGTAAACAGTGGCACCGAAGCCAATGAAGGAGCGTTAAAACTCGCTAAAAAATACACAAAACGAACCCGATTACTTGCTTTTCGAAACAGCTATCATGGCGATACCCACGGCTCGTTAAGCGTAACAGGTCGTGATGTTTACCGTGATCCATATCTTCCGCTGCTACCCGATGTTCATTTTTATGATTTCAACAGCGATGAAGTTTTGGGCGGAATAAATGAAGAAACCGCAGCCGTAATAATGGAGCCAATACAGGGCGAGGGAGGCATCATTCCTGCCCAAAAAAAATGGCTCTCCAGTGTAAGACAGCGTTGTACCGAAACGGGTACGCTACTTATCTTCGATGAGATACAAAGCGGGTTTGGCAGAACAGGAAAGCTTTTTGCCTTTGAACACTACGGTGTTGTGCCCGATATTTTATGTATGGCGAAAGCAATGGGTGGCGGTATGCCGATAGGCGGCTTTGCTTCTTCCACAGCTATATTTAAAGCATTTATGTACGACCCGCCTCTTAATCATGTTACTACATTTGGCGGGCATCCTCTTAGCTGTGCTGCAGGCCACGCGGCGCTTGAATTCCTGTGCAGCAACGATTTACTCAGCCGTGCGCCAGTCATCGAGATTTTAGTAAAAAAAGCCCTATCCGATTTGCCGGGAGTGGTAGAAATTCGGGGTATGGGTGCTATGCTAGGACTAGTGCTGGAAAGTCGCGAATTGACTCAAAAAGTAGTGGAAAGCTGCTTATCGAGAGGCCTTCTTCTTGGATGGACGCTACACTCCAATACTTTGGTTCGTCTTGCACCACCTTTAATTATTTCTGATGAACTTCTCTCGCAGGCGCTAAATATACTTTCGGAGGAAATTATTGCTTGTAGTATAAGCTTGGTTTGAAGGAAAACGGGGTGAAAAACCAAGTGAAATTTTTAATTGATTATCTCCAGACATTTTAAAGGTTTGATCATGCCTGATGTTAGGGTGTAATAAAATAGTCTTTTGAAATTTAAATTTAAGCCACTCCTAAAAATCAAATTTGAACCACGAGGTCAAGAAGGCTCGAAGTTTCACGAAGGTAAGTAACTGCTTTTATGATACGAGATTTTACGCTTGAAGACATAAATTTCGAATTAGAGATTAATCGGAGTA
>JAIULZ010000105.1 GCA_022565805.1 Balneolales bacterium | reverse complement strand
TTTGCTCCGGCGTCGAATACGAACAAAATAGAAGGTTTTTCAAAGCCTTCTAGTATTCTTTATTGTACCCTCAGGCGAAGTTTGGTTACTCCGGCTTAAGTCATTTGATTATATCATGATTTAAATATTTGTATGTATTAATCTGCAGAAAAGTCTTTGGTTGTAAATCTAGTTTTGTAAAGCAAACTAATTTCCCAAAGATCCCATCATATACGATAAGTTTTTAAAAATATTTTACCTGTAGGTTGCTATTCGCAACATATAAATTTGGCCGTTCTAAGTGCTGGTGTTAAAATAAAACGATAAAAATATATAGCTACTACGCAGAGGATTTAATTTCTTGTGGTATGGCAGAAATAGAACCAAAAGGGTTTGAAAAGCCTGCTGAGAAACGGTAATTAATTTCATGACTGTATCTGCAATAGACTTTAAGACCAGTGTTTGTGGAATACTTGATTTATTTAAAAAAACCGTGCTAAAAATAGCAGGTTTTATTCATTATCAGAGAAAATTCCATTATACTTACTTCTTTACATCTGTAAAGTGGTTTTTGTAAGCTTAAAACAAAAAGAAGACTTTTTTTGCAAAAATGAACCGGAACGCTTTATTTATTAGATGAGTGCCTGAATGTACGATATACCAAGATTTACTCCGGTACTCGGGATTTTTTTAAAAAAGAGTTCCGGGCGAAATCACCCATATAATAACATAAATCAATTTTAGATTTTTTCATGCAGAGAAAATATGTGAAATGGTGGAGCCCAAGCCTTGGGCGAGAAATGGAAATGCTGGTGTTTGGTCATTCTGGCGCGCCAGTCCTGGTTTTCCCTTCAAGTAACGGAAGGTTTTTTGAATGGGAAGATTTTAAAATGATAGATACAGCCCGGGCACAGATACAAAACGGGCATAATCAGTTTTTTTGTCTTGATTCGGTTGATGCAGAAAGCTTTTACAACCGAAATGTCCATCCAAGTATACGCTTTGCGCGGTACCAGCAATATGAGCGGTATATTCTGGATGAAGTTGTACCATTTATCCATCATGCTAACCCTAACCGGTATATCATTACAACGGGCGCAAGTTTTGGAGCATACCACGCGGTGAATTTTGGATTAAAGCACCCATGGACATTCCGCAAAATTATTGCCATGAGCGGCAAGTATGATATTCGTGCTTTTGCTGATGGCTATAACGGCGATAGTGTATATTTCAATAACCCGATAGATTTTATGCCCAATATGAATGATCATAACCAGCTGGAGCAAATTAGAAGAAATGATCTTCGTTTTCCGGTAGGCGATCATGATATTTGCCTGGAAGCTACCCGGCAGTTCTGCGGTATTTTGTATTCTAAAAATATCTGGTACGAGCTGGATGTTTGGGGAGATGGTATTATTCACGATTGGCCGGCTTGGCGTGGCATGCTTCTAAAGCATCTGGCATAGGCTAAAAAAAAGTGAATTAAAGGAGCATAAAGCATATTCGAAGACACAGATCTGTTTTGGGGCACTATCTAAAAATGTTTAATTACAGAGAATTTTAATCTATAAATGAAATAGCTATGAAAAAAATTGGCGTTTTAAGAGGTATGGAAACCACGTTTCCCGATGCCCTTGTACACAATATTAATAAGCAGTACGGCGAGCAGGGAATAAAAGCAGAGTTTGTGCTGCTCGAAGCCATTAAAATGGACGAAGACCCCGGTTATGATGTGCTTATAGACCGTATTTCCCACGAGGTACCATTTTACCGTTCATATCTTAAATGGGCTGCATTAAAGGGAACATATATTATCAATAACCCTTTTTGGTGGAGTGCAGACGATAAATTTATCGACAACGTAATTGCAGAAAACGCTGGTGTTGCAGTACCTAAAACGGTTATTCTGCCACACAATCAGCATCCGCCAAACACTGAGTCTAACTCGTTCAGAAATCTGAAATTTCCAATTAATTGGGATCAGGTTTTCGAATATGTGGGTTTTCCCTCTTTCCTGAAGCCCTTTGATGGTGGCGGCTGGCGTGCCGTTAGTAAGTGCGATAACCCAAACGACTTCTTTAAAGCGTATAATGAGAGTGGTATAGACTGCATGATTTTGCAGGAGGGAATCGAATTCGAAGATTACTACAGGTGCTACGGTATCGGCCAAAAATATACCCAAATTATGAGGTATAATCCGGATGCAGAGCCGCATCGCCGATATTATGATGTCTCACAGGATCCAATACCGCCAAAACTGCTAAAGAAAATGCAAAAGGATGTACTGGCCCTTTGTAAGGCACTGGATTACGATATGAATACTGTTGAATTTGCCATTCGGGATGGTATTCCGTATGCCATCGATTTTATGAATCCGGCACCGGATGCAGATTATTATTCAGTTGGTGTAGAAAACTTTAACTGGATCGTAAAGCATATGACGGAATTTGCCGTCGAAAAAGCACTCGAAGAGCGTAAACCGCTTCAATTTACCGCTAACGGAGTACTCGAGCCCAATGCTGGAACAAAATAAACCCGCGGTCGATTATTATAATCATCTCATCGCATCCGATCTTGGTGCTGCTACCGAGCAGCACCAAATGCTCGTGGAGCTTCAGCATAAGCATGGTACTTTATTTGGCGGCAGGCCATTAACACAATCCCTGCGGCCTATGGTGATTGGCGAGCGAACCTATCAGTACATACAGGATACGGTTTATGTTATACGGCAGGCGATACTAAAGATTGCAGCTACTTTCTTCAATAGCAGAGAAACTCTCGATCATCTTGGGTTAACCGATCTGGAAGTTGAGCTTTGTGCTATACCGACCAATGTTATTCGCATGTCGGCTACCGCAAGATTAGATGCCTTCTTAACGGCAAACTCTTTCCGTTTCGTTGAGCTTAATGCAGAAGTACCCGCCGGTATTGCCTATATGCATGAAATGGCATCTATTTATAATCAGCTTCCGGTCTTTCAAAAGTTTAAAGAAAAATTTCCCGTTCGCTTTGTATCTCCCCTGGAGCATACATTTCAGGGGCTTATTCGCATTTATCACGAAGAGTTTGGAGGACTTGAAGAGAAACCATCTTTTGCTATTGTAGACCATCTCGATGTGCCTACCTATCCCGAGTTCGTACTCATTAAAGAGTATCTCGAGCGGCTTGGCCATGTAGCCGAAATCTGCGACCCCCGTGAACTGGAATGCCGCGATGGCTGGATTTACGCCAATGGGAAAAAGATTGATATTCTTTATCGTCGTTTACTTATGAATGAGTTTTTTGAGATTAAGTACGACTGCGATGCTTATCTGGAAGGCTACAAGGCGCAAAAGACCTGCTATCTAAACTCTTTCCGCTCTAAGCTGGTGCATAAGAAAATGATCTTTGCCTTGCTTACAGATCCTGCATACAATAAGGTTCTAAGCCAAACAGAGCTACAGGCGATTAGGTCGCACATACCATGGACCCGTAAACTTAAACCGGCACGGGTTCGTTATCGTGGTACGGTTTTGGATTTACTCGAACTAATTCGCAAGAATAAAGACAACTTTATCCTGAAGCCGAATGATGATTATGGAGGTCATGGCGTAGTTTTGGGTTTTCAGGAAACGCAGGGAACCTGGGAAACCGCCATTACACAAGCGCTGCAGCTCGATTTTATCGTTCAGGAAGTAATTGAGATCGGCCGGGAGCCATTTTTATTGCCTGTTAACGGAAAATGGGAGTCCGTTAATACAGTTATCGATTTTGATCCTTATCTTAACGGTCCTATGATGGGTGGATGTCTTACGCGGACTTCACCTTCGAATCTGGCCAATGTAACGGCCGGAGGCGGGAGCATACCTTTGTTTATAGCACGCTATTTATAGAATGCTTTCAGCATGAAGCTGGCTTACACAGATTCAGGAATTTTTTATTATTGGCACGTATCTGCCATAGGACATGAACCCAACAGTTCATGTCTTTTACATTACAAACTCATCAGCCTCAGATATTAATCAGAGGCTGATGAGCTATTATTTTTTATTGAGATATTTATGATCGCTACACAACCCCTTAAAGCTGCAATTATTGATTTATACAACGGAATGCCTAATCAGGGAATGCGTTGTATTAAAAATCTAATTGCAGATGCTTCGGGAAAAAATTACAATGTGCCTATCGAATACACCGTTTTCGATGCTCGTGCTAAAGGAGAAATACCGGATCTTAGCTTCGATATTTTTATATCAACCGGCGGGCCGGGCAGCCCATTCGACAGTGAAGGGAAAACCTGGGAGAAGAACTACTTTAACTTTCTGGACGATTTGTGGACATACAACGCCGCAAAGATTACTCCCCCGAAATATGCAATGTTTATTTGCCATTCTTACCAAATGGTGGCCAGGCATTTTCAATTTGCAGAAGTAACCGAGCGCAGAAGTCAGTCTTTCGGTGTTTACCCTGTACATTTGCTGGATGCCGGTAAAAAAGATCCGATGTTTAAAGATTTGAGCGATCCCTTTTTTGCTGCCGATTTTCGGGATTGGCAGGTGTTACAGCCCCGAAAAGATTTGATGGAAGAAATGGGGGCTTCGTTGCTTTGCATCGAAAAAGACCGGCCACACGTAGGCCTTGAAAGAGCAGTTATGGGAATTCGCCTGCTTAAAGAAATGGTTGCGCTTCAGTTCCATCCAGAAGCTGATCCCGAGGGGATGATATATCACTTTTCTACTCCGGAGCAAAAGCAGAAGATTGTTGAAGAACACGGTCTTGAAAAGTATCAGCAAATAATGCATCGTCTGAGCGATCCCGAATATATAGGCAAAACCCACAAGCATATTATTCCAGGCTTTTTGCGTCGTGCCGTAGAAAACAATAGACCCGAATTGGCCGCTTTGTATGCCGGTATAGAGGCGGGTGCTGGTGCCGATAAGCAGTTTGGCTAATCCTAAAATAAATTAATGCTGCCACTACAGCGCCAAATACTGTTAAGGCACAGAAAATCTCTTAAAGGTTCTCTGCGGGTTTTGCCATTTCGCTCAAGGGCGCTTGGTATTTCCCGCAATGTTTATGTATACGAGCCTCATAATATTCGTTCTGCTACCGCATTAAACCTCCTTTATTTGTTTAGAGGCCATGAGAGAGAGTGGGTTTATATAGATGAAGACGCAACCCGACAAACAACAAGTATAGAAGATCTGGACAGAATGATAGCCGAAGGCGAAATCCCTCCTGTACTTGCGATTATTCCCGGCTTAACTTCTTTAGATGGGAAAACCCATTCATTAGGAATTAATATGATGGGGCGCGACTCTGATGCCCGTGACGGTTTAGGTAGTGGCCTGTTTTGGGACTATCTAATTCAAGATCTTATCCCATATATAGAAGCCCGATACAAGAAAAAACTGGATGGCGGCCTAAGGCTGGCAAGTGGCTTTTCGGTTGGTGGATACACAGCAGCATTGCTGGCATCGGCTTTTCCTGCCTATCTCGACCATGTGGGTATCTACGATGGACTTCTGATGTACGACAATCAAATCGACACAAGAACTTCCGAACTAGATACCGTTTGGATGTCGTCTCCATACCTAAACGCTGCTCTTGGAAATGCTCAATCCAGAAGTGTTGAAGCGCTATCACCCTGGAATCCATCTGAATTAATTGCGCATGCAGACCCGATTTCAGAAGATGGTTTAAAAGATACAATGTTCTGGATTAGGTCGGCCGCAGGAGATGGAGATAAGGGGAATCTAGATCGGTGTACCTATTTTACCGGTCTGATTAGAGCAACAGGACTGGCGGCAGGTTTTAATAGAATTCCCCTGCATCCAGAAGCTGGGCATACCTGGCACTGGAACGACCGCTTCCTGAATCTGTTCCTCAAAAATGTATTTACTATCTGATTTTGATCTCTTTGAAATCAATTGTGCGAGCTTGGTTTTGCCGATGTAAAGAGTAGCGTTTTTTAATGAAAAGGAATGCTTTACAAGAAGACTTCATAAAACCAGATATTTGCCAGTCTTTAGCCTTATTACAAAAATAGAGTCCTCGACCCCGAACCGTCGGCGGGCGGTTTCATATTTGCAACACCTTAAACACGAACAAAATGGTAGCTTTTACAAAGGCCTCATATAGATATCTACCCCTCAGAGCGGCAGACTTATAAATATAGCCGGGCGTTTGCAAAATTCTCAAGACAAGAGAACTATAGAAATAACTAACGAACCCCCCACTAAAGCCTGCGGCTGTCTGTTACCATTACTTTGTATGTGGGGTCTTCCATCACGTTTACCTGTATGATTTCTTCCGCATTCTTAAGAAGTTTTCTGCAATCCTGGCTCAAGTGCGTGAGATACACTTTTTTGCCGACTTTATGATAACGCTCGGTCATTTTGTTGAGGGCTTCGATTGCAGACATATCTACGACTCTGCTCTCTTTAAAATTTATGATGATTTCATCCGGGTCGTTTAGCACATCAAACTTTTCGTTGAAGACCTGTACTGAACCAAAAAACAGCGGGCCATAAATCTCGTAGTGTTTCGCTCCATTTTCATCGATGTGCTTGCGCGCGCGAATTCTTTTGGCATTATCCCAGGCGAATACGAGTGCAGCAATGATTACGCCCACAAATACGGCAAGCGCCAAATTGTGCAGGAATACGGTTACCAGTGTAACCATCACCATAACAAAAATATCGGATATCGGCATCCGCTTAAAGGTACGTAAACTTGCCCATTCAAAGGTTCCAATGGCAACCATAATCATCAGGCCAACAAGAGCGGCCATTGGCAGCATTTCAATAATTCCCGCTCCGAACATCACAAAAATGAGCAACATTACTGCAGCAACGATACCCGCAACGCGTGTACGAGATCCCGATGACACGTTAATCAGGCTCTGACCAATCATAGCGCAGCCGCCCATACCCGAAAAGAATCCTGAAAGTATATTTCCGGCGCCTTGTGCTACGGCTTCTTTATTACTGCGCCCCCGGGTTTCGGTTATTTCGTCTATAATATTTAGCGTTAAAAGACTTTCAATAAGACCGACCGCCGCCATAATTAAAGCATAGGGCAGAATTAGCATAAAAGTTTCTATCGTAAACGGCACCACCGGAATGTGAAATGGCGGGAAGCCCCCCTGTATAGAGGCAATATCACCTACCGTTCGTGTATCGATTCCAGTAAAGGCTACAAGGC
Source organism: Balneolales bacterium (assembly GCA_022565805.1). GTDB lineage: Bacteria > Bacteroidota > Rhodothermia > Balneolales > Cyclonatronaceae > Cyclonatronum. The sequence goes on along the minus strand of JAIULZ010000105.1, from coordinate 5,599 downwards.
CAAAAACTATAAGAATAGCCGCAAGAGAAGGAGGAACTGCCTTAGTGATTTTCGGCATGCCCCAGATAATGAGCATCGTTAGTAAAACCAGCCCGGCAAGAGTATAAAGAGGCGCACCAGTCATCCACTCGCCACCCGGAAGCTTAAATCCGTCGAGCTGCGACATGAAAATGATAATCGCCAGCCCGTTCACGAATCCGAATATTACCGAGTGCGGAACCAAACGCATGAGTTTACCAAGACGAAGTACGCCCGCTATAACCTGGAAAATACCTGCAAGTATTACGGTAGCAAATATATACTCTGCCCCGTGTGAAATCGCCAGACTCACAATAACTACGGCAATAGCGCCGGTTGCACCCGAAATCATGCCGGGACGTCCGCCAAAGATGGCTGTTACAATACCAACTACAAAAGCGGCATAAAGTCCGGTTAAAGGAGAAAGACCCGCAATAAGTGCAAAAGCAACGGCTTCGGGAATAAGGGCAATGGCTACAGTGAGGCCGGCTAATATTTCGATACGATAATTGATTTCGGGGGAGAAATCAAAAAGAGCAATTACTTTGTTCATATGAGAGAGACAACCATGTAAGATTCAGAAAACTATGGCGGCCAATATTTAAAAGTGGTAATGTTGAAAATTTGAGGAGGGCTATAATACCACTGTAATTGCTCTAATTCTGCCTCTATTTTTATGAAAAACAGATATGTAGTCAAAATGATGTACGCAACTGTTTGTTTCTTATTTTATGTAGCGCTTCCTGTTTCTAACTTGTAAAAGAATGTTAGTGAGCTTTATTTATTAGCTCGCTTTATGGTCTTTAGCTAAATATAATCTGTAACGTAGTCTGCTTTTAAAAACCTAAATGAGAGCTAGTTTAGGCGATATATAAAAATTTGTGGGTTAATAATACCCTGCAGGGCAGCTTGCTCAGTACGTTGTGCTGTATAAATACGGTCGTTTTGAATTCCTGCGATTTCGAAGCTTAGTGGGAAGCGAAAATGCCGACCAGTATACATTTTTTCTACTAAATCGTACTCCATTAATACAGTAACAGGGTACTCTTCGTCTTGTAGCTCTTGTGGTAGCTGATAGCTAATAAGGAGGGTAGATTCGTTAATTTGCCATGTGCGCCCCGTATGTCCATATGCCTGAAGCATGGGAATAAGTTGGGAAATACGCCGGTCGCTTTCAAGTGAGGCCTGTAAATCGCGGGTGTTCTCTGAGTAAAACGAAAAGGTAGGAGCTGCATCCCCCTGTAAATCTCCGTCTAAATTATATGAATATACCCGGGCTGTGGATGATGTTACCAGCTGGAAGCCGCGATCGCCCGGAAGGGCAAACAGACCGCCGCCAACAACATTATGTCCGGTTACGGGAAGCTGAATTCCGGAGAGAGTATGTGCAATATTGGTTTCTTCAACCTGTTCATAATTTACGGTATCATACCGGAAATCTGTGCCTGTTTTGCGTGGTGTAATTACCAGAATATGTTCACCCTCATTAGAAGATAGGTGCGAAACAATTCCTGCAGCCGAAACTGCGCGGTTTACTTGTCCCCGCCCCGGCACTTGCAGTATTTCGATGCAGTTTCCATCGAGATCGGCTATATATGACGCATCATGTAAATTGTGAATGATTACTTCATTTTCGCTTATGATCTGTGCATCATAAGGTGAGTAATAATCTGCGAGTTCGGGGCAGCTTTCCGGGGTAAAGGCTGTTGCTTCACCGCGATCATCACCCGAAGCCGGAACAAAGAACAGCTGATTGGAATATAGGTCTATGAGTACAAAATTACCGTTTTTGTCGGTTCTTATCTGGTTGATGTCGTTAATATAGGTATCGTTTGTTAGCGTAAAAACTTCTACCAATTCCAGAAATTCCGGCACTTCCTGCAGCTCCTGCGAATTAGTATTCTGTGCATTTAGCAAACTGATAGCAGTAAGCAACACTGCTAAACAAAATAGAGCGGAAGCTGATTTGGGTGTATACATCAGGTTTAGAAAAGAAAACATGGAAAACAGAATTGAGAAGAAAGATTAACGGAAAGCTTTGTAATTACTTTTTATGATCAATAAAACGAGGTAAAAATGCTTTTAGCCTCACGAAAATGGATGAAAAGTAATACAATTTAAAAAAGTTAACCAAACGAGTTGTTTTTGTTTGTCAATAGTGCAAACAGATAAAAGGAGGCGGGCAAAAGAGTGGTTTTTGCAAAGCCTTCTAAAATTGTTACACACACTCAAGACTACATACCCGCCACTCTTCCATGTTTGGTTCCACTCATTTTGATTTGAAGTCTTCACTTTTTTTCGAACAGTCCATTTGTATATGAACAATTCACAGACTTGCATAAATTCTGAAATTGAGCGCCAAACATTGAGTTATTTTGTTTTTGTTATGCAATCACAATATTAAAAAAGCTAACCCCATCGAATTGCAGATAGGGTCAGCTTTTTATTTCTTAACGGGTTACGGGTGCTATCTTGTGGTAGCGGTAGTTTGCCCTTCAGCGTTTTTTACATAAGTATCTAACCAGCTGAGGGTTTCCCAAAGCATGTGCATCACCGATTCGCGGGCTCGGTAGCCATGGCTTTCGTGTGGCAGCATTACAAGCCGTGCTGTGCCGCCCAGTCCCTGAAGCGCCTGATACAGACGCTCGCTCTGCATTGGGAAGGTGCCGGAATTATTATCGGCCTCGCCATGAATCAATAATATTGGGCTGTTGATGTTATGAGCATTGAAAAATGGCGACATGGTGATATACAGGTCGGTATCATCCCAAAGGGTTCGCTGTTCCCGCTGGAAACCAAATGGTGTAAGGCTGCGGTTATACGCTCCGCTTCTGGCAATACCAGCACGGAATAAATCGGAGTTGCCAAGAACATGCGCAACCATAAATGCACCATAGCTGTGGCCGCCAATTGCCGTACGGTTCTTGTCGGCAATGCCAAGCTCATAAACCGCATTGATGGCTGCTTCGCTATTCATAACAAGCTGCTCGATAAAGGTGTCGTTGGGCTCTTTGTCGCCTTCGCCAACAATCGGCATGGTTGCGGCATCTAAGACTGCGTAACCTTGGGTAACCAGCCACTGCGGGCCCCAATAGCTTATGTTGTTGAACTGATATGGTGAGTCTGAGCGCTGTCCGGCAGCGTCTGCGCTACGAAACTCCCGCGGATATGCCCAAACCATAAGAGGCAGGCGACCGTCCCGCTCTTTGTTGTATCCCGGTGGTAGCAGTAGGGTGCCACTTAATGGCACGCCATCGGCACGCTCATAAGTAAGTACTTCCCGGTGTACATCTTTTAAATCCGGGTTAGGATGCGCAAAATGCGTTAAGGCGATTTCGCTGCCGGTGCTGCGATTTGCCAGAAAGAAATTGGCAGGTACGGTTCGGGATTCCCGTCTAACGACCATTCGCTCCGCTTCATTATCGAGCAGGGTTACCACCATTTCATAATACGGAGAACTACTTTGCCATAGGCGTGTAGTTTCATCATCCAGAATATTGAAGCGATCCAGAAAGGGTCTGTTTCCTTCCGGTGATGCGCCCGCACCGCTTAAATAAATTCCGAACCCGCTTTCGTCGGTAATTAGCACAGAGTAACCCGATTCGTTAAGCCTGGTTTCCGGGCTACCGGGATTGTTGTAAATGTCTTCGTAATTTCTTTCTCTAACAAGCTGCTGACCAGCTCTAAGGTTCTCCGGTGCTACGCGCCAAACACGCTCGTTTCGGTTATCGAACCAGCGTTCGGTTACCAAAGCCAGCTCGTCATGGCCCCAGGCAATGCCGGAATAGCGGTCTTCCAGACGGGCGAGCACGGATGGAGTGCCTGTAAAAGGAACTTCTTGCATATAAACAATATCCCGTACATCAACGGAATTTCGTGGATTACCTTCATCCTGAGCTTCTACCCACACCACTGTAGCGGGTGCATCGTTTCGCCAAGTAATGCTTCGCGGACCAGTTGTTGTAGCGTTAAAACCGATCGGAACTTCATCCTGCAGCGGTATTTGAGCCACAGTTTCTACTACGCGACCGTTTTGATCCCATATTTCGGTGCGCATGGGGAAACGAAATGCAGGTACCGTATAAGAAAATGGTTCATCTGTGAAGGTAACCATCAGAAAATTCCCGTTTGGTGATGGCGATAAGCCCCGGATTAAGCCTGTTTCACCAATGGCGCGGTAACGGCCAGACGTTGCGTCTACTTTTAGAATTTGTGATGTAAAATAGTGCTTGAATAAAGCCTCGTCATGCGTGTTCTGAAGCATATCCTGGTAAGTTCTTGCAGGAGCCGAACGGCCAATGTTTTCCTGAATTACAGGTCCGGAGGGCGTGAGGTCGGCAACAGGAGCGTCGCCACGGTTAGCCGGCACTGCCCGAACATAAAGGGATTCGGATGACGGATGCCAGCTGATGCTCGAGCCATAGTAAGTGTCATTAACCCGTATGTCGCTGATTTTACGAGCGTTTTTATTTTCTACCGAACCAACCCATAGTTCGATGTGCGTTGTAACCGTATTCGTAAATGCAAAACGGCGGCCATCTGCCGACCAGCTAACGGAGTTAATTGAAGCATTTTCTGGTAACCCGGCAACGGCGAATTCCTCACCATTTTCCATATTTACAAGGCGAAGACTGGTGAAATGCGAGGAGCGGCTTGGCCCGTTTACAGCAGGGTTAATACGAATACCGGCGAGTCTGAGCTCAGGCTGAGCAAGGTCGATTATGCCGGGCAAGCTGGGCCTGTTCATGAGCATCATCCAGTCTCTGCTTGGGCTTAAACTAACGCCGGGTGTGGCCGGGGCGTCTACAATGGCGGCCACTTCTTCGGGTGGCATTTGGTAGCCGGTATTTTGCAGACTCTGGCCTAAAGCATCAAATCTGCCGAATGCGAAGAAAAATACGCAGGCAGAAATAAGACAGAGTGGAGAAAAGTTACGTTTCATCATAGTAGTTTGGTTGTGGTATTATCGTGAAAATTTTTCCTACGACTCTGCTAACCCGTAAATCAGCTGATTAATACGACGGATTTAGCATATTCTATCTGTAAAAACAAGATTGAGAGCAGTGTTAACTATTTATGCAAAGTTAAAGTAGTTTAAACAGCGGACAGAATTCGCCTTGATAAGCCTTATTCAAAGAAGAAACATGGTAAGAATGCATATTTCTCCACTAAACCGGCTTTGTGATATGTTTTATAGCGAGTTCGTAATTAACAAAATCATAAAGTCATTTTGTACGATTTGTCTGGTAAATTTTGTAAACAGTGAAAGCAGGCTTTACAAAACAATTTATTTGACCGTTTTCTGCCCGGCAGTAAAAACTAAATTCTTAAATAGAGGGACTATGCTCCGGTTAAAGTTTTTGTTCTGTGGTTGAATACTACCAAAGGCGTGTTTTTTGGATTTTATTAAAAAAGTAAAAGGAAAGCAGTTGCTTATATAAACAGAAAAAAACAGGAATCAAGAACCATAATGCCGAATGATTCCAGGTGATAAACTCGTTGTTTGTATTTCAATAAGTCATCATAGAGCCCGCTCCGAAAAGTCAAATTTGAACCACGAAGTCACGAAGACTCGAAGTTT
>JAIULZ010000104.1 GCA_022565805.1 Balneolales bacterium | reverse complement strand
TCCGTCCTCGGCCAATTGTCTGATTTCATCCCTGAATAGCAGATCGCCATTCTTTATAGCTGTAAAATAAGTTGATTTGTAGCCACTACATGGTCTTTTTGCGGAAGCTAAGTTAAAGGATTGACTATCGCTATGCAAAATTGTTTTCGGGGCATTATAAAATCCGAACATTTTAATTACAGGCCTCCCATACCTATTCTGGCTTTAGCTGTTAACTACAAACCACATTTAAGAAAGGCCTGTTCGAGATCATCGAGCAAATCATCGGGGTGTTCCAGGCCTACACTGAACCGGATTAGATTTTCAGGCGTATTACTGTCTGCGCCTTCGGTACTGCGACGGTGTTCCCAGCTGCTTTCTACGCCACCCAAGCTCGTAGCGCGGGAAATCAAGCAGGTAGCTGCAACAAGCTTGAGCGCGGTTTCGCGATCAGCGTCAACTTCAAAAGAGAGCATACCGCCAAACCCACCCGCCATTTGCTTTGCGGCCGTGGTATGCCCCGGATGTGAAGACAGCCCCGGGTACCACACCCGGCTAACGCCCGAACGATTTTCCAGCCATGACGCCACCAAGGTGGCGTGCTTGTTATGCCCCGTCATGCGATAAGCAAGCGTACGGGCACTCCGGCTAAGATGCCAGCAAAGTTCTGGTGTGGGGATAGCGCCGCCCATTTGTTGCGCAAATCGAATTCGTTCAAAAAACGCATCCTGCTTTGCAGAAACAATAGCACCGGCGGTAAGATCGGAATGCCCTCCAATATATTTAGTGGCAGAATGCATCACTAAACCAGCTCCCAGAGACAGCGGACGCTGATTATATGGAGATGGCCAGGTATTATCTACACAAACGGCAATGCCCAAAGGAGCCGCTATATCGCAAACGGCTTTAATATCCGTTATATGAAGCATGGGATTAGAAGGGGTTTCAATCCAGATAAGACGCGTATTTTCGCATAAGTTCTGCTGCACATTTTCCGGATAACGCATATCGACAAACGACAGCATTAAACCCAGCCTTTTCTCCATTTCACGAATCAGAATTCGATGACCGGAATACATGTCTGATGGGAAAATAATATGCGAGCCCGGCTCTAACGCGGTTAAAACGGCATAGGTCGCTGCCATACCCGATGCAAATGCTGCACAAGATTCCCCGCCCTCAAGGTGAGCCAGCAAACGTTCGAAATGCGTGCGATTAGGGTTCTCAAGCCTCGAATACAGCAGTGCATCATCCTGCTTTCCCGTTTCCGGGAGCTGGAAAACCGTACTTGCAACTACGGGAGGGATCAAAGGCTTTTCTGAACCTGTAAGGGTCTCATATGCATCCAGACCGGCATGGATGGCTTTGGTTTCAAACTTCATACAAATGATTACCGTGGTGGTATTTTTAAAATCACTTACAAATGTCGGTGTACTAATCGGGAAACCATCTGCTGGCTACCACATTTAGTTCTGTGGTTCTACACCTGTTTTCTCCCGAATAATCCGGCTTAGCTCCGCCGCCTTCATCACGCCCGGCTGTTGCCACTTAATTTGCCCGCCTTGAAATAAAATAAGAGTAGGGATACTTCTCACCTGATAGGCCGACGCCACCTTTTGATTTCGGTCAACGTCAATTTTAATAATATGTATGCCATCCCCGAATGACTTTTTTAGCTTATCCAGTTCGTGGGGCATCAGTCGGCAAGGACCGCACCAATCGGCGTAAAAATCCACCAAAACCGGAGTTTTGGAGCTAATAAGGTCTTTAAAGGAAGGTTTTGATTCGTTATTCATATAATTATTGTGCTATAATTGCATTTGTTCCAAACTCTGCAAAATTGCAAAATATACTTTGAGCAGGCTTTAATAAAACGTTGATTTGTCCGTCTGCCGGTCTTTCATAACGGAAAATGAATTTCAAAGGTCGTTCCAACACCAACTTCGCTTTCCACCACAATCTGCCCGCCCATGCTTTCAACCTGATTCTTGGTAATAAACAGACCAATTCCTCTTGAGTCTTCATGCTTATGAAACGTATTATACATACCAAAAAGCTTTTCGCCATATTTCCTTAAATCAATACCTTGACCATTATCTTCAAAAAATATTGTGACATGGGTTTCAGTTGTTTGGGTATAGATTTTAAGATAGCTATCCTTCCCATTACTTTTATATTTTATAGAATTGGTAATCAAGTTAACCACAACGCTATCCATATATGCCGGTACAACGTTTACTATAACCTCTTTATCGACCTTATTTATAACCTTAAAAGTCGATTTTTTTATTTGATAGCTTAAAGTTTCGATGTTTTTTTCAACTACATCATACACTTTTATTTCTACTGTATTTGTTTCGTGAGTATTTGATTTCACTATTTCCGTTAGATCCTCTACGGTTTGTTCCAGATTTTTTGCACCCTTCAAAAGAGTACTCATAAGCTCATTTTCGAATAATTCGGGTTGGTCAGATTTAATTAAGCCCAAAAGTCCCGTTATACCAAAGCTATGAGATCTAAGATTATGAGAAACGATGTGTGCAAAATTCTTTAAGCGATCATTTTGCTCTTGGGTAAGATGCAGCAAGGTTTTAATTTCGCTCTCAACCTTCTTTAAAAGCGATATATCTGTAGCTACTCCCAAATAGCCGGTAATATGATCACCATTTTTTATTGAATTAACCGATAATAATATGGGTAAGGTGCTGCCATCTTTCCTTTTAAAGGTCCATTCTTTTGTTTCTGAAACACCGGCATTCGCTTCATGCACAAAAGGATTAAATCTGTCTATTTCGTTTTCAAAATATTCAGACAGCCTATTGCTTTTTGCATTGGCTTTATTTTCCAGATATATGAGTTCGGGCGTATGCTTCCCTACTACTTCTTCTGCCTTATAGCCAAGCATTGCTTCTGCGCCGGAGTTAAAAAGAGTAATTACTCCACTACGGTCTGTAGCTATAATCCCAACTTGTTTACTAGCATCGAGTACGGCCTGCAAACTACTAATTGCATCCTTTAATTTCTTTTCTGCTTCTAATTCCTCGCTAATATCCTGTATAAAAGACCATATAAGTTTTTTTTCATTTATATCTTCTATAAGCATCCCGCGTAACGAGACCGGGTAGCGCGACCCGTCTTTACGGATATATTCTTTTTCAAATTTTTCGTACTGACCTTCCTGCTCCATCTGTTGCAGGGCCACAACTTCTAATGGCTCGTATTCCTTTGGGGTAATATCCCAATAGCTTAGGGATAAAAACTCATCTTTTGTGTAACCGGTAGGCTCTATCAGCTTTTCGTTAATATCTAAAAAAGCACCCGTTTCATAATCGTTAAGCGCCAGACCAATGGGCGAAAAATTAAAAAGCTGACTAAGCAGTTTTTGCTTATAAATTATTTGTTGCTCAGCCTTTACCCGATCTGTAATATTCCGGCCAACGCCCACTAAACCGGTAATTCTTCCCTCTGAGTTTTTAAGTGGTATTTTTGAGGTTAACAACCATATTTTTTCACCATTTTTATCAACAAAAGACTCTTCCTTATTTAGTATTTCTTCCCCATGCACCAATACTTTTTGATCATCGGCATACAATACATCGGCTATATCTTTAGGGTAGATATCATGGTCTGTTTTACTAAGCAGCTCTTCTTCGTTTTCTACACCACAATAGCGGCAATCCATTTTATTCGCAAGTATTTTCCTGCCATTAATGTCTTTTAAATAAATGGAATCGGGTGAAATATCTATAATGGTCCGCAATAAATTTCGCTCTTCTTTAAGCTTGTTTTCCACTGTTACCCGCTTCGTGATATCCTGATGAGTCCCAAACATTTTAAGAGGCTTGCCGTCTTTAGTCCACTCAAATACTTTACCACGATCCAGCACCCACACCCAGTGTCCTTTTTTGTGCCTCATCCGGGTTTCAATTTCGTAATTTTCAGTCTTCCTTTCGAAACAAAGATTTAGCCTTCTCTCCGATTCTTTCAGGTCATCCGGATGCGCCAGTTTCATCCATGTTTGAATACTAACAGGCTCAAGTTCTTCCAGGGTATAGCCTGCAATTTCGGCCCATCGCTCGTTAAATTTCGTTTCTCCGGTCTGTATATTCCATTCCCATGTGCCAGCATCCGTTCCTTCAAGTACATGCTTGAACCGGTCTCTTGTCTTAACCAGTTCGTCTACCGGCCTGCCTTCGGCTACCACATAAGCTACTTCTCCACGCTCATTAAAAATTGGGCGTAAACTAAATAAAATAGTTGATGTTTTACCATTCTCAATACTCACTTCCACTTCATACGTTACCTGCTTGCCCGAAACTGCTTTTTCAAAGTTTCTCTTTAGTTCATCCTGTATATGCTTAGACCTTTGCCACCAATAACAATCCCAAAAATATTTTCCTACTGCATCATTTCTTGAAATTCCGCCCGCCTCGAGCGCCGTGTTGTTAGCTTCAAGTAACAGTCCGCTTGGATCCAGAAATCCAATAAAACTCATGGTTGAGTTAAAAATACCTTCGAATTTTAGCCCATTTCGCTTTAGTTCAGTTATATCCTGAAAGCTGCCAACAACTTTATCCCCTAACCGCTTACCGGTACTACGCACCCATTTCCTGTTCCCTTTGTTTGTTATAAGCAAACAAATTACATCGAAATACGAATCGTTATTAATGGCATCTTCCAGCGCTTTCGAAATAAGCCCGCGATAGTCGGGATGATAGAATTCTATCCCGTTTAGTTTATTATGATCGAAACCGGGAGAAACCTCGTGTATTTGATAAACCAGATCGTTCCAGACAGTTTTACCCGTGGCAATATCCAGTTCCCATATGCCGATTTCATTGGATTCCTGTATAATTTCGAGAACATTTTTGGCCCGCGCTAAGGCTTTATTGGATTCAGCTAATTGAAACTGCTTTTTGCGAAGCTCCAGTGTTGTGGTTACCTGTTTTCCCAGTTTTTGCAGTAAGCTAATTTGATGCTCAGTTAGCTGTCGTGGCTTTTTATCTACCACGCATAGTGTTCCTAAAGGGTATCCGTTACTACTTACCAATGGAATGCCCGCATAAAAGACCATATGCGGCTCCCCGGAAATAAGCGGGTTGGCGATAAACCGTTCATCTTTACGGGCATCTTCCACGATTAAAGGCTCTTCGGGCGAATGTATGGCATGCGCACAAAAAGAAAACTCTCTCGGAGTTTCCCGGAACTCAATACCTCTATGCGACAGAAACCACTGTTTATCTTCGGTAACAAGACTAATCAACGAAACCTGTGTATTACAGATTTGAGCTGCCATCTCTGTAATGAAATCGAACTCTTCGGTCTCTTCTGAACCAATAATTTGAAAAGAGGAAAGCTCTTCTAATCTCTGTTTTTCGTTATCGGGTATAGCGGGTTTTTCCATTTCAATTACTACTTTAGGTATTCCTTTTTATACTACTAAGCGTTTATATTTTTGTAATAGAAGCTGTTTAACGGTTTCCCATTCACGCTTCAGTTCGGCAAATTTTCTGTGAAGAGTCCCAATATCTTTATGAGCATCAGAAGCATTTTCTTTGATGAAAGAAGCCAATGCAGCCAGTTTAGGTAACCGCATCGACAGTGCCGCGCCCTCAATAGAATGAGCTGCAAAGCAGATCGTATCGGTATCCATTTCACGATATGCAAATTCAAGCTGATGTATCTTTACCGGTAGGTCTGCTAAAGTCTCGGAAATAAGCTGCCGGATCGCCCCCTGCTTATTTTCAAGATCTTTTGCGAGTTCAGAGTATCTGAAATGGCCTTCGCTCTCTTCGCTTTCATTTTCTTCTATACTTCCCTTTTCTGCAGGTATCAGCCCATAGTTACGTAAAACCGCTTTTATTTTATCGGTTACAATCGGCTTGCTGATAAATTCATCCATACCAGCGGTAAAACAGCAGTCTCTATCTTCTTTCAACACACCTGCGGTTACCGCAATAATGGGAACTCGCCTGCCCATAACAGCCTCTATAGCCCGAATTTGCCGCGTTGCCTCAAGCCCATCCAATACCGGCATATGCACATCCATAAAAACAATATCCGGGTTCGTCGAAACATACTTTTCAACTGCTTCAGCTCCGTTTTTAGCTTCAGTTATTTCTGCATCCGGCACAAGTTTAGAAAGGATAACCTTTAACAGCATAATGTTAAGGACTACATCTTCTACAATCAGAATTTTAATTTTCCTGTTGCCCCAATCACTAATTTGGGGGCTTAAATCTTTATCAGACTCTTGCAACGGGCTTTTCCCTTTTCTTTTATATTCTATATTCGCCGTTTCATTCTCAAACAGCACCATTAAATAATTATACAGTTAACTTTTGCTTACCGATTTACTCAATCAAAAGCGTATTCGGTCTGCTTTCACTGCCTTTGCATATCTATATTCCATTATGGCTAGAGAAGAATAGACAACCGTTAACTGAAGCCTTTCTTTACTGTACGCCTGTAAATTTATGTTCACTACTTTATAAATTTTACAGTTAAAATAGCCTAAGTATAAACCTAAAGGTATTTAAAAGCAGCACTCCGTATACTTTTATCGGAGATAACCCATTCGTTGCACATAAGAGATTTGATCAGCAATATATTTAATTTTTTATTTATGATTGCCATGTTTTTTAATCACTTAGCGTTTTCTGATGAGTTTAGAACATTCTACTCTGCCCTAAACACATAAGACTTTACACCTAACACCCCAACTTATTTGTACCAGACACTACCGCTACTCACAACTATAAACATGAGCATCAGTTGCTTATGAAAAACCCCCAAGCTGAAGCATCGTCTTTTGAATGTTGGCGTCTTCGCTGTGATGAATTTTGAAACCGACAGAAAGTACTGACCAAATTTTCGCTCCAGGGGGCTCAGAGACTGATGATATCTTCATAAACCGAATTCAAGCTGAAGCATGATTGCGGGGGGAAAGGCCTTTCCCTAGCATACATCCAGCTTAGAGGCAGATTGACACCTCTTATTTTTTATTCTGCCTCGCAGAAAAAGGGTATGTCTCTTTGCGTGAGAACTTGTGGTTCGGGTTGGGAAGAGTTCAAACTAAATGAAGATCTTCCTAACACCTTGCTTTTACCCTCGCTAAGCTCTAAAACCAGATATTTTTTTCTGATCAAAAAACTGTTGTTCCAAACACATTCAGATATCAAGCAGTATTTCGCGGGCGGCGCGCTGTCCCGATTTGTAGGCTCCGTGGGCGGTTGCGGGGTGTTTTTTGTGCGTATGTTCACCGGCAAAGTAAACTCTTTTCCCTAAGGGACGCGCAAGCTGTTTATAGGCTTTGGGTTTTAAGCCCGGCGATAAAGAGGAATAAGATCCATGCGCATAAGGGTTTTGTCCCCAACGGGTAATACGCCAGTCGACCGGGTCGGGAACCTCGCTGCCGTATAAGGTTCTAAGCACGCCAGTGGCCGCATTAACAATCTGCTCGTCGGTCATTCCTTCCATCTCTTTGGCATAGTCTCCGGCGTTCATGCCCAGTAGAATCGGCTCTCCGCTCACTGGCAGCATATTGTACCATTCGCACCATTGCCCGCTACCTTCCGAAATATAGCCAATAAGCTGTGTGTCTTCATCCCAAAAAACTTCCCTGAACCGCAAATACACTTTGTTAAGCAGCCCGAAACCCATGCGATCTATGGCCTTCTGCTTTTTGCGCGGCAGTGGCGGGTTAAATACAGGCGATCCCGATTTCAACACGCCAAGCGGTATACTTACCAGCACTTTTTTTGCGCTGAACTCCAGGTTCTTAGCTTTTACAAGAACAGGTTCGGCAACGTTTTTTCCACCCCAGCAGATTTCATCCACCTGATGCTCCAGTCGAATATCAAGCCCTTCGCCTAATGCATTAGTGAGCTGTTCGTACCCTTCGGTTAACATGCTGTCGCCACCTTTATATTGTCCGGCGCTGTCGAACCAATAGAGCGAAAGCTCTTCTAAAGCGGCCGCATACTCGTGTTCAATTACCGTATTTAGCAAATAGCTAGCTTCTCTGCGCTCGACCGACGATGCGTTTACCGAATATAAATAGCGATTAAGCGCCTCGAAAAGCGACATATCCTCTTCGAACTCATCCTGCCACTTGCTTATCAACTTGTAAAAAGCCGCCATCTGTTTTTCCAGCCTTCTGTTTTCAGTGTCGGTAAGCTTTCGGCCGTCTTCATCAAAACGGGTAATATTTTCATAATCGGTTTCAAATCGCCTCAATCCAAATTCTTTAGCCAGCCTGTGTAATGGGTTTTTTCCTTTCCCGTGTATCCACCCGGCCCCAAGATCAAGCGGCACTCCTAAACTCAAATCGGTTTGTATACGCCCTCCTATTCTGTTTTGTGCTTCTAAAATAACGGTTTTACAGCCGTTGTTTTCAAGCATTCGGGCCGCGGCAAGACCCGATATTCCCGCACCAATAATCAGAACTTCACATACTTCCGGCTTTTCTCTCTCTTCCATATTCATAAAATTTTGAATCTGCTTTTAATGCAGCTTACAATCTGCTGCATTCGTGCACATTAGTAAATCAAATCTTGAGGCTACTCCGATTAATCTCTAATTCGAGATTTATGTCTTCAAGCTTAAAATCTTGTGTCATAAAAACAGTTGCTTCCCTTCGTGAAACTTCGAGTCTTCGTGACCTTGTGGTTCAAATTTGACTTTTCGGAGCAGTCTCAGGCTCTAAACGCTATTCGGGGCGTTTTCTTTTCAGTCAGTCGTTTTACTGTTGTCGAATGGATGTGCTAAAATAATTTTATTCCGGCTGAGTTCCACTAATCCTTGCTTCTCCATCTCTTTTAATAGCCGCGATACAACCACTCTTGCGGTGCCTAAATCGGCGCCAATTTGTTCATGGGTAATGTATATAATTTTACTACCCGTTAGCGAAGCCTTTTTTGCCAGGTAATCGGCCAAACGCTCATCCATTTTCTTAAATGAAACGGCATGTACTACTTCCAACAGCTCCTGAAACCGTTTATGATACAGCCGGAAAATATAGTTTAACCAGGACGGATGCGCCCGAATAAGCTCCATCATTTTTTCTACAGGTACGAGTAAAAGCTCTGTGTTATCTTCGGCCACAATGCGAATACTGCTGGCTTCATTATGCAAACCACCCAAAAAAGACATAATGCAACTTTCTCCCGGGCGCAGATAATAAAGTACGAGTTCGCGATTTTCTTCGTCGGTTTGCATCACCTTTACACTGCCTCTTGTTACAATAGGAATTCCACAGGATGCGGTATTTTCCTCTGCGATTATCTCACCTGTTTTAAACTTCCGGACCTCTCCGGCCTTCTGAATTTTTTTCAGGAAATCAGGGTCGGCTGTAAAGTGATCGTCTGTTGCCGGATTATGCTTTTCTTCCTGTACTGCCATTTTATTTTCCTTTTTGTAGTGTGATGCGCTCCTGAGTGATTGCCGGTAACGGAGCATCATTTTACTTTTTTAATCTCCTGCAGCAAGCCCTTCCATTCTAGGATCGGCCGCGCCACGCCAACCCAATCCATCGGGCAAACGCTGTATACCGTGTATTCCGCTTTCAAGCCGGCTTATACGCACATCATGCCCGAAACTTCGGAGTTCGGGAGCCAGCATTGCGGCTTCGGTGCCTTCCTCAATTTCCAGGAACCTCCCCATATGCAGAACATTAGGCAAGGCTGCTGCTTGCTGTAAATCCAGATTCCAATCGATTACTCCAAGAAGTGCCTTTACCACGTAGCCGATAATCCGGCCACCGCCTCGCGAGCCCACTGTCATTACCAGCTCGCCGGTTTCGTCGAATACAAAAAAGGGCGCCATGGAGCTGCGTGGTCTTTTCCCGGGTTCTACCGCATTAGGGTGCAGGCCACCTTCCCAATTTGGCCGAAACGTAAAGTCCGTAAGCTGATTATTCAGAATAAAGCCGTTGGTCATTGCCCGGCTTCCAAAAGGCGATTCTATGGTAGTGGTTACCGAAACCCAGTTTCCATACGAGTCTGCAACCGAAAAATGAGATGTACCGTCCGACTCTTCCTCAACAGGAATTTCGGTCTCTGTTTGAGGCACTTTTTCCAGTGGGTTTCCAGGTGGCGCATCCGCCATCGCGGCATCCGGACGGATAAGACCAGACCGAAGTTTCAGGTATTCTTTATCAATTAGTTCCGTTGCGGGTACGTCTGTAAATACCGGGTCGCCAATAAACTGAAACCGATCTGCAAATGCCAACCGGCTTGCTTCTGCTATCAGATGAATGGCTTCTGCCGATACCGGCTCAAGCGCAGACATATCGAAGTGCTGCAGCATGCCTAAAATTTGCAAAACGGTAATTCCGCCCGATGAAGGCGGTGGCATGCCGCAAATACGGTAGGACCTGTACTCCCCGCAAATAAGTTCTCTTTCAATAACAGAGTAATCTGCTAAATCTGCGGCCGTCAAATCAGAACCCATTGGCCAGCGGCTTCGTGCTCGTTTCACGATGGCTTCACCAAGTTCTCCTTCATAAAAAACAGATGGACCCTGTCGGGCTAGCTTTTCGAGACTAAGCGATAAAGCTTCGTTTCGTAATATCGGCTGCTCTTCGCGAAGGGGATATACAAAAGCAGGACGCAAATCCCCGAATAGCTGCAGACTATAGTCTTGCGCAATCTGTCGCTTCAATCGCGGTGGATATGGAACGCCCCCTGCAGATGCATCAATTGCAGGCTGAAGTAGCTCCGCCCAGTCCATTTTACCGTAACGTTGATGCGCTTCATACATGAGAGCCGGAGTTCCCGGAACGCCGGTTGCCCTACCGGTTGGCGCTGCAACAATAAGTGGTAGCGGCAGACCCAGCATGGTAAACCGATTTGAACGCGCTGCAGATGGCGCCGTTTCGCGCCCGTCGAGGGCAATCATTTCGTTGCGCTCCGCATCATAAATTATCATAAAAGCCCCGCCACCAAGCCCGGATTCCGGTGGTTCGGTAAACGAGAGCATCATCTGCACGGCAACAGCGGCATCAACAGCGGTGCCGCCTCTGCGCAAAATCTCCAGGCCGGTTTCGGTAGCAAGAGATTCTGCCGAAGTAACCATGAACTGCTCCGATACAGCAGCTTCTCTGTCAGCATCCAGAAAGTTTTCTGTGCCGGAGGTACATGATAGTCCAAAAAACAGAGTTAATAATGGAATCAAATAACCAATAGCACGCTTAATAAAATCCAAGCTCAACCTTTTCTTAGCCTAAAAATGAAATAGAAATAGAAATAAAAATAACTAATTGTCCCAACCGCTGATTATCCCCCCAAGCATAATTCACAGCTAATTACACTTTCGAAAATCATAGTAATCCTGCAGGTAATTACACTTAACAATATCTGTGATGCGCATCATAAAAGAAAATCTTTTCCTCAATAAATGGGAATCACGCAGACAATCATAAGCTCTTATTATTTCAACAGCAGTGCTTAGTATTAGGTTCAGCTCGTAGATTTATATCGTTTTTTCCAGTCGGAATTACAGGATAACAAAAGAGATTTTAAAAAATCCAATCCTGGTATTTGAACACACTTAATTCAAAAAGATTCGTAAAACACAGTTCTGTTACTTTCTCTGAGCATTATTTCACTCTCTCATCAAATCCCAAACGCACCGGCTTCCTTAAGAGTAGAAAAACATTGCTGTGGTTGTTCGAAAAATGGGCAGTGGCCGGCATTCTTTATTACTATTTCGTTATAATTGCCACTATTTTGCCGGTAATTAGACAAGTAATGTCTTACTTGTGCAATCATTGGCTGTGGCGGACAAATTTCTTCTCCGGGCCAGCCGGGTAATAAACCCGCGCGACCAAGCACGGCCGGATCGGATGTAGAGTAATCCGAAACAATTTGATCCTGATCTCCCCTTAGCCAGTAAACGCAAGGTTTCTTGGAGGTACGATTCCCAAAGTCTAATTTACCAGACAGGTAAGCAGGTGAAATACTGTTTACAATTCCATGATTTCCCGGTGCATATCCGGGCCAGTTTGGGGTCATACGCACATCACCCGGAAAAGCCCCTTCGCCAAGTTTCATTCGAAGCATGCCCTCAAAGGCATCGTTCGTTGCCGTAATTTTCCGCTTCCCACGCATAATGTACTCGCTAAAAATCCAAAAGGGGGATGTTGTTTCCGGAGGTTTAAGCGAGCGATCGGCTGCTACAAGCCTACGAATAAAGTCCGGATTGCTCATTCCGGCACCAGAACCGGCATAATCTTCAAAATTTGGCGTACCTTGCGCATCTTTAGTGCCTCCAAACCCCAACGGAGAACCCGGTGCAATCTGCACCAGCGTATGCAACCTTTCCGGGTAATGAGCAAGCAGATACCAGCCCACAATACCACCCAGAGAATTGCACACCAGCGTAACTTTACCGAGATAAAGTGCATCCATCAGAGCTATAATATCTTCTGACCAGTGCTGTACCCCGAACTGTGCATCAACAGGAGAAAATTCGGTGCGCCCAAAGCCATTCAGGTCAGGAGCGAGACAGCTGTATTTACCGGGTGGAAAACATGACATAAACTCTTTCCAGATCGCTCCATCGCAGGTATTTCCATGCACAAATAGCACCGGATGCGAATCCAGAAGCTTTTTTCTTCTACCGGATTCATCAAGATCGCTGAGCCCATCACCCGTATGAACAAACACTGTTCTTCTATTGGTTGGAACCATCCATCCGCCGTGCATATGATTTGATTTTATGATGAAAATAAAAGTGTATTCAGGTAAACTGGCGTGCCAATCTAAATAAATATTCCGGCTATAAGAAACACATTACCTCCCGATAGCTCTACAAATGTGTTGTAGAAGGCTTTGAAAAACCTTCTATTTTGTTCGTATTCGACGTCGGAGCAAAAATAAAACCGGAATATAGGCTATCTATTCAAGGATTTTATTTTTGCTCCAAGGAAGAAGGCGGGCAAAAGAGTGGTTTTGCA
>JAIULZ010000103.1 GCA_022565805.1 Balneolales bacterium | reverse complement strand
CGTAATTTAAATGGAATGAAGCCTGATTTTTAAAATTTTGATGAAGTTGAGTTAGAAGTGTGATTTTTACATTTCTAAGTTCGATCCCTCACAATGCCGTGAGACATTAGCTTCTGGAACCCCGGATAGCGGACTTCCAGAAGCAGTCCGGAATCCGGGGATAAACGAATCATAAATAAACACGAATATTGATGTGTTTGTCGTCAGGAAATATGCCGAGGGCGACTGTAAGACGAATCAAAGTGATAATCTCACATGATGAATTCGCCCACAAGCAAATGATAGGCTACCCGGTTACAGGCATAAAATAACTTTTGCTGATTCTTGAATCGGAGCTTCGAATGTTGAAGAATCTAAAAAAAATAGAAATTCGAAGGTAAAGACTAGTGAAGACTCCGTTAGGCTTACTCAGCTTTCATCATCATCTGGGAAGTCTTCTTTAATAAGTTCACCGCTTTCGAACTCTTTAATGGCAGCTTGTGCTGCCTCTACGTCCCGGTCGGGCACATAGACATAAATGAGGGATAGCTGAGAATGGTTAACCACGTATGCAGAATCTTTTTTTGATAATATTTGAGCAGGAATATCTCGATCTGTGAGAAAATTCTTCATCATTTCGGCTTCAAAAGAATGCCCCGTCTGAAAAATGCAGGTCCACTCTTTAACTGCGGGAGGCTTAGGATTATTACCAAACATTTGAATCTCCTTATAAAACTGTTAAAGGGAAACGGATTTGTTGGATTCTTGAACTATTTTCTGATTAATATTTAATGAAACAGTCGAGGCAACACTCATCCGGTATTTTGTCTTGATATCTTATTTAACAATGTTATCAAATAAATTGTAATTCCCAAACTTAAAGCAACCAACCACAAAGCGGGAGGTGTTTGAACCCCTTCGCTTGAATAATCCATAAGCTCGGGGAATGAATGGACTACAGAGACCGTACCGGAATTATGCATGAAATGCATCAGCATAGCCGGAAAAACAGAATTTGACTTAACCGTTACCCAACCTAAAAGTATTCCGATACCAGCAAGTGGGATTAGCTGGGTTAGACGAAGATGAAATAAACCGAATAACAGACCGGTAATTAGTACGGCAAGCAACACCCCGGCAGAGCGTTCGAATAATCGGTGCAAGTAAGACCTAAACATTATTTCTTCACAAATAGCCGGAACCACACCCACATTAATAACTAAAAACCAAAGAGCCAGACCACCAGTAATTACATTCGCAAGCATTTCGGTCTGCACTCTTTCCATCTCAAGTACACTTTCTGGTAGCGGCACAAACTGATTTATATATCCGGCATACCAGATTAAAGGCTGTGCGGATATCATTAAACCGGCACTTATTGCAAAAATTACTAATGGCATTTGCGGCATTTGAAAACGCATAAATGCGGCATAACGAGTACGGGATACCGACAAAAGCGCAATCAAGCAGCTACCAACGCCAAGTCCTACAATTTGGCCCACTGAATTACTTGATATCATTAGTGTTGCAGACAAGTCTAGTTCTGCCAGAGAAGAAGGAACTTGAAAATCTCCGGCTAAAACGGTACTTACGACCAAATAAATCATGGCTACTGTTTGGAAGATTACCATTCCTATAACTAACCATGCCAATGCAACTAGCCATTCCGGAAAGCCATGACGCTCAAAAAAAGGGGGTCTTTCCTGATCTGAAAAAGAATTTTGCACTACTATAGTTTATAATTATTAATTATTTCTGCCAAAAACACCATTTGCTGCCATACCGGTAAAGAGACTTAAAATACCCATAAGAACCGCATTTAAAATTAAGCCAGGGAGAGAAAATGAGCCCGACTGAGATTCGATCATTTCTCTAAATTCTTCTAAATCAGAAATAGACTCTCCCTGATCAAGATAAAAGTTTTCCACAGATTCTATAAGCATCAGCGGCCAGTTATAACCGAGCATTACCCAAATAGCATCGAAACCCGACATAGCAATACTGAAGATAAAGCCGGCACTAAAGCCGATCATAGCCGCACGCCCTAGCTCAAGTATTGCTCCTGTTTGTTTGATATGAAGTCCGACTGCAGCGAAACCGGGCATAAAGCCTATTAAGGCACATATACAAAGCGAAGCCATAGCCAAACCTATACTATTTTGGCCGGCAATCATGCCAAAATTCAGAATTAGGGTCGTAATTAGCGCAATCCCAAAAGCAGCCATTGCTGCGTGTTCAAAAAAGGAAGGTGACTCTTTAATTTCCATTTTGTCGAGTTTTATTTTTTACGTTATAAATTAATGCAGGTATAATAAAAATAAGGGCCATACCGCCTGCCATTCCTGTCAAAATACGGGAGTAAACCGTATTCGACCAAAATCCTAAAAAGTTACCTGCCACATCAGCTAAATTTAAAAGGAGTGCAAAAATAAAAAAGGCCGCCGTTAACATAACAGAAACTGCTTTCTGTGCTCTCCTTAACCATAAATAAAGCGAAGCTAAAAATAAACCACTGTATAAACCCAGACAGCGAGCACAAACTGCGGTGTATAGATCATTTATAACCAGTGTTCTGGAAGGTAGCTGATGACACAAACTCCTGAAGGCCTCATGTGAAAAACTATTAATACCAGCACTGCCCGTAAAAACAAAGCCAGAGGCCATTAGCAAAAGAAATGCCGAGGGAAAAACAAAAAGAATAAGTGAATGGCGACTATTAAGCATATTTTTGAGATAGCACTAAGCTCCTGATCACCAGTTTACCCTATGCTTTTAAAAACAGAATTAAAAGATGCCGGCACTTGTACAAATTAACAAGCTAAAGCTTTCCATTAAAAAATGAGCGGCTCAAAGACATAGTAATTGGCTGGTCCTACTCGAAAAGCAGGGAAATATCCAGCGCATGCACCGAGTGTGTAATACCACCTACAGAAATAAAATCGACCCCTGTAGATGCAACCTCCGGTAGTCTTTCAATAGTCATATTTCCGGACGCCTCGGTTTTAACCCTGCCATTAATGTGTTTTACGGCCTGTTTAAGTGTGGGTAAATCCATATTATCGAGCAACATGATATCTGCCCCGCCCGAGTCGAGTGCTTCCTGTATCTGCTCCAGCGTTTCGACCTCAACTTCTATTTTGATATCTCTACCCGATTCACTTCTGTGGCTTACGCATCGTAATATTGCCTCCCTAACACTTCCGGCAACATTAATATGGTTTTCCTTAATCAGATACATATCATCTAGGCAGAACCTATGATTTGTACCCCCACCCAGCCTAACGGCCCACTTATCTAAATAGCGCTGACCGGGCATAGTTTTCCGGGTGTCGAGCAATTTGGTAGATGTACCGGATAAGGCTTCACAAAAACGATGTGTTTTGGTGGCTATACCGCTCATACGCTGCATAAAATTGAGTACTGTGCGTTCTCCGGTAAGAATGGCTCCCGCATCTCCCTTAACCACGGCTATTGCGTCGCCACAGTGAACATGGCTACCGTCTTCAATCAGAGATTCAAAAACGAGGGTGTTGTTTACCTCCGAAAAAATAAATCGAGCTAAGTCGCATCCGGCAATAATACCAGCTTCCTTAGCAATAAAAGTAGCTTCTGCATCAACATTTTTGCGGAATACTGCAGCTGTGGTAACATCCCCTTGGCCTATATCCTCTGCCAACGCAAGAGAGACAATTTTTTTTACCAGCTCATTCATCTTTTTTAGGATGATTTATTTTTAATTGTTCAATTTTTTCCAGGAAAACCGCGGGCGGATCGCATGGTTTACGTGTTTCTGCACTTACAAAACAAAGCTGTACATATCCTGTAACTTTAAGCTTTCCATTATCGCCATAAACATTATAATAGGTATTCAGGCGCGTGCCAGGCTGCTCAAAAAGCATAACCTTAATAGTAATAAGTTCATCATAAAAAACGGGACGGAAAAACTCGATAGATGCTTTAGCAACAGGCATCATTGCGCCAGCATCTTCCAGTACTTTATATGGAATACCAACCGAGCGAATCATCTCGGTCCTCGTTTGTTCAAAATACTCTAAAAAACGACCATGATAAACATACCCCATCTGATCTGTTTCGCTATAACGACTTCTAAGCTGTAGCGAAAACTGATACAATGGTTCATTTTCGCCACTCTGTGATGAAATATTCAAAAGCTCTTCTTAACTCCTTAGATTTATGAATCGTTTATAATTTAGTTTATTTGAAAAAAAACCGGTTACCTGCTGTTATAAATAACTGGCTAAATATCTAATGTACATAGTTTTCTTGCTTTCGATACATGATCTTTTTGTATTTAGAAAAAAAGGCGTCTTACATATCAAAAGAAAAGGCTTGACATGCGGCAGAGCAATTGTTTTTACGTAAAGAAGCTACACGTATATAAAGTCGATATCACAAATAAATAAACTATTAATAAAACATATTTACGTGAGACATCAGAACTCTTCTTTTGGTGCAACAATATCATGCGTTGACTTGGATATCACATTTTCAACGCTTTAATTGGGTTTAGATTCACTTCACTCGCAACAGCTATTTGTACTTTCAGTTTTATTTCAAATTGTAGCTTTTAAGCACGAAATATTTCCAGAAAAATACCCCGTGCGTTCTTTCCAAATTTTCGGGAAATGCATATTAATCTCTGCATCCCACCGGATACAGAGATTAATTGTTTTCTAATGATCAATATGCTCAATACCCCTGCCTGTATTCCCGGCAGCCCTTATTGAGACTCATTCCGCAGAGACATTAAAATAATTGGCTATGAAGTAACACCGATAGAAGAATACTTATTCACGCGTTGCTCCACAAGCTCTTCACTGCTTTTAGTTTTCAGACGACCTAAGCATTCTTTGACAACACTTTTTAGGGCAGCGGCGGCGGCATCATGGTCTCTGTGAGCTCCGCCTAGTGGTTCGTCGATAATACCGTCTATTACCCCCAATTCGAGCAAATCTTTTGCGGTAAGTTTCAATGCCGCGGCAGCCTGTTCTTTATAATCCCAGGTTTTCCAGAGAATAGAAGAGCACGACTCCGGAGAAATCACCGAATACCATGTATTTTCCATCATATACACTTCATTACCCATCCCAATACCGAGTGCGCCACCACTTGCGCCTTCACCAATAACAACCGTAATAATGGGCACCTTAAGCAATGCCATTTCTTTAAGATTTACGGCAATTGCTTCTGCTTGACCTCTTTCCTCGGCTTCCAGTCCCGGAAAAGCACCGGGTGTATCAAGCAGAGTAATTACCGGAATATTAAACTTTTCTGCCAGTTTCATGAGCCTAAGGGCTTTGCGATAGCCTTCCGGATTGGGCATTCCGAAATTCCGGTATTTACGCGAAACCGTATCCCGTCCCTTTTGCTGACCAATAATCATGACCGAAATACCGTCTAGAGTCGCAAAACCACCCACAATAGCTTTGTCGTCTGCATGATTTCTGTCTCCATGCAATTCGGTAAAATGTTCGCACATTTTATATATATAATCGAGGGTATACGGGCGGTCGGGATGGCGGGCAAGCTGCACCTTCTGCCAGGCTGTGAGATTAGAAAAAATAGATTTACGAAGCTCATTCACGCGCTGTTGTAGGCGGGCAACTTCCGGTTTAAGTACATCGTTATCCGGAATCTGAATGTTATTAAGCTCTTCTATTTTTTTTTCAAGATCTGCAATGGGCTTCTCGAAATCTAAATAATTCATTGTAATAAGGTTAGGTTGAAAATCAATCAATAATACTCATTTAAAAAGGTGCTTCAGCTTATGAAACTATGGTTACCCGCAACATAAGGTGAATTGGAAAGCCTTAACAGACTATAATTAAAGCCTTCTGAACCATTTTCGCAACTTTAGCGCCCACACCATCCAAACAGCTTCAAAAATAATAGCCTTCGAAATTTTAGACTCACCTCTTTTCCGCTCCCGAAATATAATTGAAACTTCTTTAAGTTTAAATCCGGCGATAAAAGCCCGATAATGCATTTCAATCTGGAAAGCATAGCCATTTGACTTGATGCGATCCAGAGAAATTTTTTCTAACACTTCTCTGCGAAAACACTTAAATCCAGCGGTAGTGTCTTTAACGGGTAAACCTGTAATCCAACGGGCGTATAAATTAGCCGTATAAGACAATATAAGCCTCGATAAAGGCCAGTTAATGATACTGATTCCATTATGATAGCGCGAGCCTATAGCTACATCTGCAACGCCACTCTTAACTGTGTACACCAGTTTCGGCAGATCTTCCGGAGAATGCGAAAAATCGGCATCCATTTCACAAATATATTCATAGTGTTGCTCAATCGCATATTTAAAACCTGCAACATAGGCAGAACCCAGCCCTTGTTTACCATTTCGGCTTAGTAAATGAATTCTGCCGGGCCAAACCGATGCAAAATGCCTTATTCGCCCGGCAGTATCGTCGGGCGAATTATCATCTACGAAAAGAATATGCATTAATGGTTCCAGATTCATTACCACCGGAATCAAATGTTCTACATTTTCTATCTCGTTATACGTTGGCACAATCACCAGAATGTCGGAATCTGACTGCATCAAATAGTTAGCCTGTGGTTCAATGGTCTGTGCACCTTATTTTCGTGTGCATAATAATCTTCGAAATAAACAAATCGTGATAATTTACTGACCTTTTCCTGAAAGCATTGTAAATATAGTGTTAATAAGTATTTTCAAATCCATTTTAAGTGATATATTTTCCACATAGAAAAGGTCGTATTTAGTTTTCTCAATCACATCGTCGAATGTTTCATCATACTTCCATTTTACCTGTGCCCAGCCTGTTATTCCCGGTCTTACACGCAAGCGACGGGAATACAACGGAATATCTTTTTTAAATTGATTCACAAAAAAAGGACGCTCAGGACGCGGCCCCACAAGGCTCATATCTCCCTTTAAGACATTATAGAGCTGCGGTAATTCATCCAGTCTTAGTTTCCTTAGCCAGTATCCCAGTGGTGTTATCCTTTTATCGTTTTCTTTAGCCCAGGTTGGTCCGGTTTTACTCTCAGCATCCTGGTACATACTTCGGAATTTATACATCATAAAATTGTTTGCGTACAAGCCCACTCTTTCCTGCGAAAAAATAGCCGGACCTTTAGAAGTAAGCTTGATCAGTAAGGCTGTAATAAGCATTACCGGCAGGCTAACAATAAGAATGATGAGAGACAGAACGATATCCATAAGTCGTTTCACCGACTTTTCCCATACCGGCATAGGGTCTGGCATTACCTCTATAAGTGGTAACCCAAAAATCTGATTTGTTTGGTTTAACCCACTAATAATCTGATAAAAGTCTGGTATTATTTTTATGGAAATATTAGGTTTATCGATTCTGTCCAGAATATCTACCAGCTTTAGGCGCTCATCAGACTCCATCGCCACAATTACATCTTCTACCTGATAGGTATCGATAGCCTCATTAATACTTGAGATAGAGCCTATAATATGCAGGGAGTCCTCCTGCGCAGATTCCGTCAAAATGGGTTCTACAGCCTTTGGGGTTTCGATATCCACATCCGGGTTGGCTAGAGCAATATCGGCAGTTTGCGAGCTGTAGCTACGACTACCCGCAAGTTCTTTGGTAGTAAAAGAAACAGATGCTGAACTATTAGATATAGCTTCGTTTTGCTGTGCTTCGGTCTGGTTTTCAATCCTACTGTTGGAAGTATCGTGATGATCGGTAGAAATAAACCCGACCACATCAAGCCCGGTAGTGCGGTGTCGTTTAATGTCTTCATAAACTTCTCTTGCTGTTTGTCCTGTACCAATAATAATCGCTTTATGCAGACCATAACCACGCTTTACGATTGCGCGTTGTACCGTTCTGATTGTAAGCCTGCTAAACGAAACAAAAGAAAAAACCAGAGCCCAATATAAAATAGTATAGTTCTTGGCATAGCTAATATTTTCCGAATTCCAGTTGAGATCGTCGGTAAACAGCAAAAAGAAAAAAATGAGCGTGCCGACAATGCTTATCTTGCAAACACGAATAAGCTCATCGAACCTCGAAATAAGGTAAAGACGCTTGTAAAGTCCAAAAAAAGCAAAAATTGCAACCCAGAAAGCAGCCGTAACTACTGCAGGCAACAATAGGGTAGCAGGTGCCACTGTTAGCGTATGCTCAAACCAATTGAGCTCGAAGCGAACATGATAAAAAGCATACCATGCGGCAACAAAAGCGCCAAAATCGCCCGCGAGAGTCGCTATTATGTCTTTTTTTATTTTCAAGACGAGAAGTTGTGATTAAACTTTAAATTCTTGGTGTTTATTTCATACCTGAAAAAGACTTCCCGTAACTGTATTGAGTAGTCATCGGTAATAAAATGAAACTCGAAATAACTGAACTGCTTCATTCTTGGCTTACTGCTCTATTGATAATACGTATGATGTTGCACTTTTATTCCTGAAGCAGCCCAAATATAAGGCCTGTAACAGAAGATTTTGCAAAGCCTTCTAACACCCGAATACAGACTTTCGGCAATTTGAGGAAAATCATTTTTTTGCGACAACAAAGCCTTATATGCAATAGATTTTGGTAAAACTTTTATTTTATTCAATATCAGCGCCGGGTTAAAAATAAGACCATCATCCCAAAACATCAGGATAGAAAATCATATTTTTGATTTTGTTGATTAAACCAACAACATAGCGATTTTGAGGAGCCTTCTATCATTTAGAAATTAAGATAAGAGAACTTTGCAAAACCGTTTATTTACCCGCTTTACTACTTGTCAACCCGATGCTTCGGGAGACTCGGTTGCTAAGTACGAACAAATAACTTCTATTTTCAAAATCTTCCTTTAAATTATTGTACCCGAATTGATGAAAAATGTTTACTAAAATACACCACTTATAACTAAAACTGAAGGTACGCCACAGTCGCTTGAATCTTGTTATTATTTCGAATTATTACATCTTTAATTACAAACCGGCATACAAAATCGCTGTAACAAGCTTATTTTCCGACCAATCTTAACAAGCAATCAAAAGACCAAATTAAATGATTTAATCAAACCCATGCCTCTATGAATTTAAAAAAGTCATAGTAAATGTGAGCCGATCTGCAGATTAAGTTGCCGATATTTTCTATTTAAGAAAAACTACGTATTACTGTATAAATTTCCGTCTATCTCTAATATCATTTATGAGAAGACGGGTTAAAAGATTGGTTTTGCAAAGCCATTTATAAACGAATCGTTTTGCTATTACAGAAATAGCAACTAAACTCCACAAGCCAGTTAAAATAATAAAAAAGCGCAATAGTGTTTCGACTTATTAAAAAAGACCCATCCAGCAAAGCAAGACTCGGAAACCTGACAACAGATCATGGCATCATACAGACTCCGATATTTATGCCTGTTGGAACTGTAGCAACCGTAAAAGCTGTGAAACAGCAGGATTTAGAGAAAAAAATAAGGGCTCAAGTCATACTTGGGAATACCTATCATCTGTATCTCCGGCCGGGTAACCATATTATGCACCAAGCCGGCGGCTTACACAAATTCATGAACTGGAACAAGCCCATACTTACAGATTCGGGCGGTTATCAGGTTTTCTCACTATCGGCAAACCGCAAGCTTGAAGAGCGCGGTGTTACGTTCAAAAGCCATATAGATGGTTCCAAACATCAGTTTACTTCAGAAAATGTAATCGAAACCGAGCGAATACTTGGTTCCGATATTATGATGGTTCTTGACGAATGTCCGCCTTATCCATCCACTAAAGAATATGCCAAAAGCTCCATGGAGCTCACCCACAGATGGGCTGCACGATGCAAAGAAGCCTTCAAAAATACAGAACCACTTTACGGGCACCGTCAATTCTTGTTCGGTATTTCGCAAGGCTGTTCTTTTCCCGATTTACGGATAGAATCTGCAAAACAAATCGCCGAACTGGATTTCGACGGTAACGCCATTGGTGGACTAAGCGTTGGTGAGCCGAGCGATATTATGTATGCAATGACCGATATTGTAACTGATGTACTGCCCCCTGAAAAACCCCGCTATTTGATGGGAGTAGGCACGCCCGCAGATCTATTGGAAGGTGTAGCTCGAGGTGTAGACATGTTCGATTGCGTAATGCCCACGCGCAATGCCCGAAATGGAAGTATATTTACTCGAAATGGTATAGTTAATATCAGAAACGCCAAGTGGAAAAACCATCATCAGGTGCTCGATGAAGGATTCCAATCCGATTTTTCCCGAACTTATACAATGTCATACCTGCATCATTTGTTCAGAGCCAACGAAATTTTGGGTATGGTGATAGCATCCGAACAGAATTTAACCTTTTACTTGTGGCTCATGAATGAGGTTAGAAAACACATAGCATCCGGTGAATTCGGAAACTGGTACCCAAAAATGATTGAGCAAGTAAGCCGCAGGATCTGATTGTATCGATCGAAAAGATTTCTTTTGGAAGCCAATATGTTTGAATAGAAGAAGATTTTACCAAGCCTTCTTACACTTAATCAGACTGGATATAATCGGTATAAAAAGGCGTTTTGCGAGTAATCGTATGCAACAGAATTTCGAGGTCTTTCCAAATAGTATAGGTTTGAAGGTAATGAAGCTCATATCGCTCCTTTTCTTCTTCCCGAAACAACCTGCCTTCATTAATTTGTCTTAAACCCGTTAAACCTGGTTTATAATACACAAATCGACCTTGTCTGCCGCTGATAACGGGTGCGCCAACAAAGCTGAAATCACCCGTAAATATTCTTATAAGGAAGCGATAAAAATTAAGAAACCTGTTATTTCGGGCAGGGATAAGAACTCTAAAATTCACGCTAGTTGAGGAATCGACAAATATGTTTACCTGATGACTTTGCTTGATGCCGCCAGAGCTCAAAAACTTATTAATAAAGAAAGCCGGAGCGAGCACTATCAGAAGAAATAAGGACGCAAATAAATCGAAAGATCTTTTAACCAGCCTATTCCATGCATTTAATGAAGGAAGTTCGAAACCTACAACCGGCACATCATCAAAATACTCAACATTAGACTTCCCGATAATATAATCGAGCGAATCTGGCACAACTTTGCAAACTACATTGGCATTTCGTAGCAATGTTAGCGATTTCAAGACATCTATATGGCGTACTTTGTCAAGAATAAATATAACCTGATCAATTTTATATGCGCTCACGAAGTCAGGAAGCTGGGAAATATGCCCCAGTACAGGAACCTGCTCTACTTGTCTAAGACTTTCATCCACATTTTGCGAAATAAGTCCTGTAATCGTATAATTCCATTCAACTTCTGAACGAATTTTGCGAATAGCCTGCTCCGTATTTTCGTCGATACCTGCAATCAAAAGCCGTATGCCGGAAGGTCGTTTCAAAGCATTGTTTCTCTTGCGGGAAATCCCTGCGAGCATATATCTGTAAAGGGGCAAAATAATAAGTGCCGAAGCTGCGCTTGCTATAATAATAAGTCTAGAAAAAGCGAAGTCTCTTAAAAAAAAGGTAACAAAAACCACGGTAATCAAGCTAAACATTAAAGATTTGAAAAGTTTTGGAAATGAGTATCCAAAAGGAGAGTACAAATCGTAATATTTAGCATACAACAAAAAAGAACCTGTAAACAGAAGGTTTATGATCAAAAATGAAGGCCTGTATGAACCAAACACATCAAGCGGATGAATAGAATACCGGAGTAAAAAAAATAATACGGTAGATACATTCAGTATGATGATATCTGCCAGTGGCTGATATGTTTTTTGAAACAATGCTGCTATGTATGAAAAAATCGCCTTTAACACTATACCCAGCAAAATAGTGAGCCTAAAAGCAAGACCGTAGCCATAGCTGTAATGCTTTTCAAAAAACTGATACAGAGCCTTGTTAAAAGTGATAATATATTTCAGATTACCCTTTTTAGTGCTCTCACCTTTATAGTGGATGATGCTTGTTGATGGCACATAATCGATTTTGTAACCCATCTTTAATGTGCGGAAACAAAGATCAATATCTTCTCCGTACATAAAAAATCGCTCATCAAAGCCTTCAAGCTCTTTCAGAATATCTGTTCTGTAAAACATAAACGACCCTGAAAGAACTTCGACTTCTGAAGCAGTATTCTCATCTTTACCCCCCATATAATATGAAGCAAACTGTTTGCTGTTTGGGAAAAGCGCAGTAAGGCCAAGAACCTTATAAAGTGCATTGGCCGGGGTTGGGATAGACCTCCTGGATTCGGGCGCAAATGTGCCGTCCGGATTCAGAATCTTACAGCCACAGGCGGCTGTTTGGGGTCTGCTTTCCATATGTTTGTAAAGCACATCGAAAGTATCTTCACCTATTAAAACATCCGGGTTTA
The DNA here is from genome assembly GCA_022565805.1 of Balneolales bacterium. Classification (GTDB taxonomy): domain Bacteria; phylum Bacteroidota; class Rhodothermia; order Balneolales; family Cyclonatronaceae; genus Cyclonatronum. The sequence continues at coordinate 769 of JAIULZ010000103.1, read as the reverse complement.
CTATGAGTGTATATTTGCCGCTACACTGAGTTATTGCCTGATTATTTGCTTTACCAAAACCCTCATTATTAGTATTGACAATATAATGGACATCAGGAAAGCGTTCTTTAAGAAACTCAATCGAGCCATCTGTAGAATAGTTATCAACTACAAATATCTCGAGCTGATATCGATGGCGGGCCCGATAAACAGAATGAAGTAAATTCGCAAGATATTCTTTTACGTTATAGTTTACTATAACGATAGATATATCAGGAGTTATAGATTTGCCGTGTTGAGTCATGAGTTATCCCGTAATTTTCAGCACGGAAAATACAAAATCATTCATCAAGTAAAGAATTAATAAAGCAACTAAATAGAGACTTTGGCAAAAAATATATTGAGGTCATAAATGCAATTATACATAAAAGGCGATTATTTGTACACCAGAACACCTACATACATCATGTTTAGTAAACATAGATGTGACCCATCAAAATAAGCTTTAGACTGTCGTTTTCTTAATCTCAGAAGGCCATAAAAAACTACTATCATGTTCCTAATCAATACCGGAAAAAAGATAAAACCAGGGCATAGGCCATGTATTCAATAATTTCATTTTTACTGAAACGAAAAAGACGGATAAAAAATAGCTTTACAGAGACTTAATTCCTCGTCTCAATATATGACAAGTGTTATAAGATGTTATAAAGGTAGGCTGAGAAGTATAAATACTATAAACGTAAAAAAGCTCTGGGCACGGTTGGGTATGTAACCCGTTAGTACACAG
>JAIULZ010000102.1 GCA_022565805.1 Balneolales bacterium | reverse complement strand
CCTCTGACCTCTGACCTCTGACCTCTGACCTCTGACCTCTGACCTCTGACCTCTGTTACCTGCAACCTGTTACCTGTTACCTGTTACCTGTTACCTGTTACCTGTTACCTGCAACCTGTTACCTGAAAAAAAGATTCTTGCTTAAAACTGTACTTGCTATTGTTATTTCCTTCCTGCTCGTTTACAACGTAAGGGATTTTCGGCTTAGTAACCCCAATGCTATTACTGTCGCTATTGTTGATGATGAAGAGTTCGGTCCGGATGATACGGATCCAACCGAACGTCCGGTTCCCGTTGCGGAAATACTGCTTTTTGAATCCGGAGAAATCCATGAGCTTGCAGATTTACTGCTGCTATCCGGGCTAAATGTGAATCCTGCTGAGCTGGAGTGGGCCGCCCGCATACTCGGAATTACGCGTTTCCGGCAGGGACGCTATCTTGTCGAAGGCTCGACCGGCTACAGCGAGCTGCTTGGACGAATGCTGCGTGGTGAGGAAGATCCGGCGCGGATTGTAATTCATGCTGGTCAGACCTACGACCGGTTTTACGCGCGGGCATCGGCGCAGCTCCGATTTACCGCAGAGGATCTTCGGGAAGTAATGACCGATACGCTATTCATCACTGAAGAGCTTGGACTCGAGCCGCATCTGCTATTCGGGCGAATGATTCCTAATACCTATGAAATGTTCTGGACGATTACTCCTGAGCAGTTTGTTCGACGCATGCTCACCGAATTTAATAGAGCCATGGCACCGCTCGAGTCAGCTATAGAAGAACATCGTTTTACGCTTGATCAGGTGCTCACCATGGCATCGATAGTAGAGCTCGAAGCCATGTTCGATTTCGAAAAACCTACGATTGCCGGTCTCTATATGAACCGGATAAACCGGAGAATGCGGCTTCAGGCCGATCCGACTGTGAACTACGCGCTTGGAAGGCGGGGCAGGCTGAGGGTGGTGGATTACAGAACGCAGCACCCCTACAACACCTATGTGATTAATCACCTGCCGCCCGGACCAATTACCAATCCGGCTATGAGCTCCATACGGGCGGTGCTCAATCCCGAGCAGCACAACTATCTTTACATGGTGGCCACGCCTGAGGGCACACATCGCTTTACCCGAACCTACGCAGAGCATCAGCGCGAAGTAGCAAAATGGAGGCAGTGGTTACGCGAGCAGGACAGACTGCGAAGGCTTCAGGAGGCTGATGGGTGATATTTTTTTGTCCAGCGAATTTGTGCAGATTTTGCGAATTGTACTTTGGGTTATATGTTTATCTGCAGCTTAGTAGTTAAGGGGCTTTGGGGTGTTACGTATAGGTAGCACAGCTTGTCCCGACACTTCGGGAGAGTTTCACGGAGTTTGACACAGAGTTGCACAGTTTTTTCTTGGTAGCTTTAAATTTATGGGGCTTTGGCTAATTTTGATGATAGGTAGCACAGCTTGTCCCGAGCGCTTCGGGAGAGTTTCACGGAGTTTGACACGGAGTTGCACTGTTTTTTTCTTTGTAGCTTTAAATTTATGAGGCTTTACTTCGGTCTTCAATCAATTGCCTTCGAGTAGAGTGTTGCCAATTATAGGGAGATCCTTCGGGCATGCTGCGCTTTTCCAATTACAAAGGTAAATTTGAAAACCTCGCTTTTTCAAATAGCCTGCCGCTCAGGAATTAGATTTGTTTATATTGATTTTATGGCACAAATTTTTCTGACTTTCAGCCATTTGGAGGATTATGAGAATTGCAATTTGGGTTGTGGTGTTCGTCTGTAGCTTAGTATTTATGGGGCTTTGTCTAGTTTCAATGATAGGTAGCACAACTTGTCCCGACACTTCGGGAGTGTTTCACTGAGTTTGACACGGAGTTGCACAGTTTTTTCTTGGTAGCTTTAAATTTATGAGGCTTTACTTCGGTCTTCAATCAATCGCCTTCGAGTAGAGCGTTGCCAATTAAAGGGAGATCCTTCGGGCATGCTGCGCTTTTCCATTTACAAAGGCAAATTTGAAAAGCTCGCTTTTTCAAAATGTCTGCCGCTCAGGAATTAGATTTTTTATTTGTTTATATTAATTTTCTGACCTCTGATCCAATACGCCTAAAATTCATTACGATAAAATTGTAAAAAGTTATTAACTCATTAGGCTCCGATCTTCATTAGCACGGTCTAGACTCGTCATATTTAGGTGGGGTCATGCTCGGGTCAAGCTCGGGTCAGGTTCGGGTCAAGCTTTGTGAAGGTTTAGGATGGTTGTTTGATGTATAGGACGTATGATAAAGGATGCTCACTGTTAAATATTGTAAATCGATTATTTGGTTATGCTTAGTTCCAAACCTTTACCAAAAGGAGAGTACTCTTGATTATGGGCTGAAACTAAATAAATGGTCCGAAGAAGTTCCGTGCCATGCTTTAGCCTGCTCAGAAGCGATGGCAAGCGCTTGGGAAACTTGTGCCACATGCTAAATTGCCTTGCTTAAACTAAAACTAAAGTGAAGGTACTCACAAATTGAATCGAAGCTGAATAAAGTATCATTTGGGAATGGACGTCCTTCAATTGCCCGCAATCTCCGGCCTCAAAATAATCGCGCTTAAAAAATTCTCTTATAAAGCGTATTTTTAATGAAAACATCGTATCTTTACCTGCTTAGTGAGTTTGCATGGAAATGTGCAGACTTAATTATCAGGCCGTTGCTTATGTATAGAAAACTTTGATTTACAGTGAGTATAGCGCCTGATGTCTAATTAGACTGCTTTTGATGGCTTGTTTATTATACCTTATTGACGATGTTTTTAAATAAGTCCCACTCAGAACCCCAGAAGAATACTGAATTGATTATTGAATTCTCAGGATTGAACCAAGTGCAGAAGATCACAGGCCAAATTATGGCACATTTTAATAATGGAATAGAAACACCTACACTTTCAACTACACGTGCCGGAGGCTTAAGCGTATAAATGGAACCCAATAAATTCTCCGGAGAATCAAGCGGTAAGCAGAACGGCAGTCGCTCACACATGGGCGCCAATGGTAGCTCATTGGGTGGCAATGGTAATGGAACCTACGGCAACGGTATTCTCAGCTCCTCCGACGAAGAAGACCAAAACGATCCATTTGATCCGCAGGAAATTCTATTCTCCCTGTGGGACGGCAAATGGATAATTCTAGCCTGCGTAATTTTATTAGGCTCAGGTGGCTATTTCTACACCCAAACCATACCCGACGAGTTTGAAACCTCTGGTATATTCTTGATTGAATCACAGCGCGCCGACCGAGGCCTCAATCTGTTCGAATTCACCCGCTCCCGCTCCCTAACCTGGAATGAGATTGGTGCTGAAATGCAGTTCATTCGTAATTCCACTGAGTTGGGCGAGAATGTTGGCCGGAGGTTATTGGAGCAGCCTATTAGCCCGGTTACAGGTGATACCTTGCCTGTTTTGCTTAGGGCTGGTTTTGGAAGATTTAATGAAGAGCAAGTTGTACAGCGATTAGGGCGTATTCTGCCAAACACTGTAAGACTTACTCAAATACAGGAAATGAACCTCATAAATATTTCTTCCAGAAGTACAGATCGCTACGAAGCAGCTCAGCTGATTAACTTATACATGGAGGAGTATGGGAGAATTGATTCTGAAGTAACTCGAGCCAATCTAAATGCCGCAGCTGATTATCTTAATGATCTTGAACGTGAAAGACAAGATGTTCTCATATCACAGGATGAAGAGTTGCGCAGGTTTTTACAAAGAGACTGGTCGTTACTCACTGATCAGGATGGAAGTCGTGCTGCTAACGAACTAAGATCAATTTTTCGTCAAATAGATGAACAGCAGTTTGAGCTTGAACAGCATATAGATTACCTGCAAAGACTCGAATCTGAAAGAGATATGGTTTTAGGGCTTTTAGCAGATGGTGTAGAAGAGTTGGGTCTTGAAGACTGGCTTAGAACATTAAATCAAGCCATTTTACAGCTGGAAATAGAGGCTGAAGAATATTATATAGAAAGACCAGAACTTCGTGAGAATCCAGATATGAGTATCGAGCTTTCAAATATAAACCGCAGACTAGAAAGACTTTATGAATTAAGAGATGAACGCTTACGTCTTCGCAGGGATCAGTTTGTAGATATGCAGGGATTGGACAATGCTGCTCTTACTCAGTATTTGACAGAAATACGTCGAGACATACGAATTTACGAGTCAAGGATTTTAGATTTAAATTCCAGAAACGAGTTTATTGAAGAAAGGCTAACAGAGCTTCAGGGTGATTTGTTAAATACAATGAATCAAAGCGCTGAATTGGCGCGTATGAGAAGAAATATGCGCATAAACGAAGATCTGTACGTTAGTTTATTACGCAGGTTGCAAGAAACGCAAATAGCCATTCGTTCTGAGGCAAGTCGGATACGCGAAATTAGACCTGCTTCAATTCCTGGTTCGCCTGTTAGCCCAAACAGAACCAGAAACTATCTTCTAAGCTTAATCCTTGGTTTTGGTTTAGGCGCAGGTTTTGTTCTTCTCAGAAAGATGTTAGATGATATGATCCACGACCCTGAACAGCTTCGCAAAGCAGGCTTTAATGTATTAGGTGTAGTACCTGATCTAAATGAGTATACCAAAACTCACTTCAAAGGTCAGAAAAAGGTTCCGGTACTTGGTAACTCGGTAGATGTTAATTTAGTTACCCTTATTGATCCATTGGCAGCAGGTTCTGAGGCCTATCGCAGATTGAAATCTAATATCGAGTACAGCAGAGCTGATAAAAAGACGCAGACTATAGTCATGGCTTCTTCAAAACCTGCTGAAGGTAAAAGTCTTACGGCCATGAATCTTGCGCTAACCTATGCTCAGTTTGGTATCAAAACGATATTAATAGACGCAGATTTAAGAAAGCCTACGGTTCATAAATTATTTAATGTTAAGCGTTCTCCAGGCTTGTCTGACGTTATTTTTGATAAAGCTAACTTGGAAACAACGATTACGCCCACCGGAGTCGAAAATTTCTCCATCCTTACTTGTGGTACGGCTATTCCAAGCCCGGCAGAAACGCTCGGATCATTGAGGATGCAAAAGCTCATTGACGATTTAAGAAGTAGGTTTGAAATTATTGTAATAGACACTCCCCCACTACAGGTCGTTTCAGATGCGGTGCCTCTTGCTGTTGAGGCTGATGCTACTATTTTGGTTTGTCGCGCGGATGAAACCGAGTTTGATATTTTAAAAGGTACGCGCCGTGATATGAAGGAAATTGGGGTTACTATTGTTGGCACGGTGCTTAATGGCTTCGATTATACCAAAGGCCAAACTTATTATAAGTATAATTACAAGTACAAGTATAATTATGCCTACAAAACGTACCGTATATCTTATTCTGATATTGACAAAACGTAGATTCAGTTTATCCGAATAGTACTTTTAATCCATCTTTTGACCATAATTATAAACGCTCGCTTCATGCAGTATATCTATAAAGCTATTCTCTGCTTTTTTACCATATTTTTGTTTTCGCTAATTTTTACCGTTCAAAGTGTTGATGCGCAAAATTTAGGTAGGGTAGAGCAGCTTCGGGATCAGATGCCTAATCATTATTCCTTTGTCAGAACGGGTGAGCAAAGTCTGAGAGTGGTTGTTTTGGGAACGGTTAACCGACCGGGCTCTTATGAAATTCGCCCTGGTACGGATTTGAATACCTTGTTTTTATATGCCGGCGGACCATCTCAAGTCGGAACAAGAAGCAGAAACAGAACGCCTGAAGTGAATATATTCTTGTCGAGACCACAAGAGGGGGGGCGACGGATTATTTACTCTACAACATTTAGCGCCTATATTAACCAAGATGTTGATTTTCCGGAAATGCAGGATTTAGATATGGTAATCGTAGAGACCGATCCTGTTCCAGAGGCTATTTGGAGAGTCGTTTTACAAGTAGGTTCTCAAATATTATCAGTTATTTCATCACTTTTGGTAATACTCTGGCGACTTGGCTATCTGGACCGAAGATAGATATTCTCTTCAAGTTTATAGTTCTTTATAATTTACATAAAAAAAGTTTACTTCATGATCCCCATACTTGACCTATCGGCAGAAATTGATGAAATCAGGTCTGATATTGATAAAGCGATAAAGAAAGTAATTGATGATACCCGCTTTATCATGGGGGATGAGGTTAAGGTGTTTGAGAGTGCTTGTGCGGATTATCTTGGCGTTAAGCACGCTATAGGCCTGAATTCTGGTACAGATGCTCTGTTGATCGCCCTTAAAGCCGCCGGTATTAAAGAAGGTGACGAGGTCATTACAACTCCATTCAGCTTTTTTGCTACAGCTGAGTCTATTTCTATGGCGGGAGCCATTCCTGTTTTTGTGGATATAGATGAGGCAACCTTTAATATTGATGCCGAAGCCATAGAATCGTCTATAACGGCCAAGACTAAAGCCATTATGCCTGTACATCTGTATGGTAGATGTTGTAGCATGGGGCGAGTTATGGAGATTGCTGAGAAGCATGGGCTTACGGTTATTGAGGATTGCGCTCAGGCCTTTGGAGCGACCTACTTGCCGGAATCTTGTATCAAAGCAAGGGAAAAAAAAGAAGCAAGCAACAGCTGTAATTGTTCACCCGAATGGCAGCACCGCTTAAAGGGCTCAAAAGCCGGCACAATGGGCCTGGCAGGAGCCTTTTCTTTTTTCCCATCTAAAAACCTGGGCGCATTCGGGGATGGCGGTTTAATCGCCACCAATAACGACGACCTCGCCGAAACGGCCTCTATGCTTAGAGTTCACGGAGCACGAAAGAAATACCACAATGAAGTCCTCGGCTTCAACTCCCGGCTCGATACAATTCAGGCTGCGGTCCTTTTAGCAAAGCTACCGCATATTGACAGATGGAATAAACGTCGCTTAGCCGCCGCAGGAATCTATAATATGCTTCTTGAGCAGGCCGGACTTACGGAAAACCTGATAACCACTCCCGCTGCTTTACAGGGAGATGTCTTTCATCAGTACACTATTCGACTTAATGTAAACGAAATAGGAAAGACAAGAGATCAAATTCAAAAAGAGCTGTCGGATATAGGTATTGGAAGCATGGTCTACTATCCCGTACCGCAAGACAAGCTACCCGTTTACACCGGCCAATACACCCCACAGCCTCTCTCCGCCAAAGCCGCAGAAGAAGTCCTAAGCCTCCCGATTTGGCCCCTTATTACCATGAAAACGCAGGAACAGGTTGTTGATGGATTGAGGAAAGTTGTTTTGGGATAATTTTGAATGGTGAATTGTGAATTGTGAATTGTGAATTGTGAATTTGGAGATAGTCAGAGGTCAGAAAAAAGCTTTCAAAATACAAATAAAAATTATCTAATTCCTGAGTGGCAGGCTATTTGAAAAGCAAGTTTTTCAAATATGCTAAAGTATTGGAGAAAGGGAAGTTTGCCCGAAGGATCTCCCATCAATTGGCATCGCTGGTGTCGAAGACGGGGGAGAGTGGGTGAGGGGGAGAGTGGGAGTTAGTACACAAATTAAATCAAATCAAATCCAAAAAAAATAACGGATTCCTGAGCGGCAGGCTATTTGAAAAAGCAAGTTTTTCAAATATGCTAAAGTATTGGAGAATGTGAAGTTTGCCCGAAGGATCTCCCTTCAATTGGCAACGCTCTAATCGAAGACGATTAACAAAAGACCGAATTAAAGCCTCATAAATTTAAAGCTACCAAGGAAAAACCGTGAAACACTGTGTCGTACTCCGTGAAACTCCGTGCTACCTTTCAATGAAATAAGCCAAAGCCCCATAACTACTGAGCTGCAGCTGAACAAACAACCCAAAGTACAATTCGCATAATTCGCGTAAATTCGTTGGACATAACTTATGGTTTTAATAAATCCTCTTAATTTCTAACCTATAGCCCCCACTCAAATGTCATCCTACTTCAAACACGAATCCGCTTATGTTGATGAACCCTGCACGATTGGTGAGGATACCAAAATCTGGCACTTCGCGCATGTTCAAAGCGGAGCCGTAATTGGAAAAAGGTGCTCATTTGGTCAGAATGTAAACATTGGCAATGATGTGCATATAGGAAATGATGTCAAGATTCAAAACAATGTGTCGGTTTATACGGGAACAACTATAGAAGACGAAGTATTTCTCGGCCCGAGCTGCGTGCTAACCAACGTGAGTAATCCGCGCTCTGAAGTAAACCGTAAGAATTTATATGAAAAAACCCTGATTCGCCGGGGAGCCACAATCGGAGCAAATGCAACCATCGTTTGTGGAATCACTCTCGGAAGATTTTGTTTTGTAGCAGCTGGCGCGGTCGTCACCAAAGACGTTCCCGATTACGCCTTAATGATGGGCAACCCCGCCCGCCAAAAAGGTTGGATGAGCCGACACGGACACCTCCTGAAAAATCCTGATACTAAAGGAGTGATGATCTGCCCCGAATCAGGCTATAAATATCAAATACAAAAAAGCGAAACCGGAATAGAAACCCTGAAATGCCTCGATTTAAGCGAAGAAGAGTCTTTACCGGAATCCTTGAAGAAGAGCGTTAAGAGTTATGATGAATTTAAAACAGGTGACAGGTAACAGGTATCAGGTATCAGGTATCAGGTATCAGGTAACATTGGTCAGGAATTAACAATTAGCAATTAGCAATATCCAATGTCGATTTTTTCTCAGTAAGTTCAAAAATACCAAGAAAAAAACCGTGCAACTCTGTGTCAAACTCAGTGAAACCCTCCCGAAGTGTCGGGACAAGTTGTGCTACCTTTACAAAATAAGCCGAAGCCAAATACTTTATAAGTTACCAAGAAACACACCACCCAATGAACAATTCGCTGGAGATAATTATCTAATTTTTATTCATGAGTAATTTTTTTGCTCATAAATGTTGCTTATATTTACCCATAATGCACAAAGTAACTTATGTTTTTTGTGCGCAGGACACGTTTTTATATCAATCCGATTACAAATCCGGTTGTTGAACCGGTATTTTTTTTATAGTGCTTGATTCTTTAATTACATCAAAAACCAGGATTCGATTACTGGTTAAATTTTTTAGTAATCCGCTTACTAAAGCCTATTTACGCGAAATCGCTGATGAGTTTGGTGAATCAACTAACGCGGTTCGGGTAGAGCTAAATCGCCTTTCTGATGCCAAGCTCCTTATTAGTGAACCGAGAGGTCGCACTATTGAGTACAGAGCTAATAAAGAGCATCCTTTGTTTCCCGATATTCGTCAGCTGGTATCCAAATACCTGGGGCTTGATAAAATTGCCCTTAATATTGCCGCTAAACTGGGTAAAATGGATGCTGCATATATTATTGGTGACTATTCACGCGGGATTGATTCGGGGCTTATTGATCTTCTGATAGTTGGAGATAATGTAAACCTCAAAAAGCTCTCCGATCTCAGCTCTAAGGTTGAGAAGCTGATTAACCGGAAAATCCGTACTCTTGTACTTTCTGCACCTGAGTTTGCACGCGCAACTCAGGATGCTATGGGCGGTGGAGCGGCCTATATTCGCTTTTTGAACCCTATCCTTGTATACACGCATCCGGACAGCGAAAGTAAGGATGTCGTTTCAGCTTCTCAGTAGTTTCTGCTGAGCAGCTTTTCTGTTTTTAATGCTCTGATTTTTGGTAAATGATTCAAGATGTTTCTTTTGCATTCAGGAATTCAGAGCCGATTATTTTACTGAATTACAGATCTGCCTGATTTTTTTTCGAATTAGTTAAGGCAGGTACTTATAAAAAAGTTTATTTAAAGCACGTGAAGCCCTTTTATGGGACTCACGGAAGCGTAGCTGTGTTAAAATACAGTCAGCATCACCATTCTATCATTTTTTAAACATTAGACCGGAATTTTTCTTTATCAAGCGCTTCTGAATTACAGCGTAGCTTCACTTTCCGGGAATTAACCCAATCCGTTACTTTTAAAAAAAATCTATTTCAAATGAGCAAAATCAAGCATATTACCTGTATTGGAGCCGGCTACGTAGGCGGACCAACAATGGCCGTTATGGCGCTTAAAAATCCTGATATCCGTTTTCATATTGTAGATATTAATCAGGCAAGAATTGATGCGTGGATGAGCGATGAGCTGCCTATTTATGAGCCCGGACTTGATAAGGTGGTTAAAGAAACCCGCGGCAAGAATCTTTTCTTTTCCACTAAGGTGGATGAAGCAATTAAAGAAGCCGACATGATTTTTATATCGGTGAACACTCCGACTAAAAAGTATGGCATTGGTAAGGGCAGGGCTGCAGATCTTAAATATGTAGAGCTTTGCGCGCGTCAGATCGCCGAACATGCGGGTGGTGATAAAATTGTGGTTGAGAAATCGACCCTTCCGGTTCGTACAGCTCAGTCTATTAAAAAGATTCTGAAATCAACAAGCAACGGGTATAAGTTTCAGGTGCTTTCCAATCCGGAATTTCTGGCTGAAGGTACCGCAATTGAGGATTTATTACACTCTGACCGTGTACTTATTGGCGGTGATCAGGATGAAGCTGGACAGGCTGCCATTCAGAAATTGGTTGAAGTATACAATTCATGGATACCCCGTGAGCGCATCTTAACAACCAATATTTGGTCTTCCGAGCTTTCAAAGCTTACGGCAAATGCTTTCCTTGCGCAGAGAATAAGCAGCGTTAACGCAATATCTGCCCTATGTGAAGCTACGGGCGCTGATGTAGAAGAGGTGGCCTACGCTATTGGAACGGATTCCAGAATTGGTCCTAAGTTCCTGAAATCATCCGTTGGTTTTGGCGGCTCCTGCTTTCAGAAAGATATTTTGAATCTCGTTTACTTGTGTGAGTTTTTCGGACTGCATGAAGTGGCGAGATATTGGGAAACGGTAGTTTCGATGAATGACTATCAGAAAACACGTTTTGCGTCAAAGATTATCAGCACGTTGTTTAATACGGTTTCCGGAAAGAAGATTGCGTTCCTGGGCTGGGCGTTCAAAAAAGATACCAACGATACAAGAGAATCAGCGGCTATATATGTGGCGGATCAGCTGATGCAGGATCAGGCCAATATTCACGTGTACGATCCGCAGGTTCCCACTGAGCAGATGTACGGTGACCTTAACGAGCTTGAAACCCGCTCTGATGAAGACAACCGCGCACAATTAACAGCCTACGACGACGCCTACGAAGCCTGCAAAGACGCACACGCCGTAGCCGTCCTAACCGAATGGGACGAATTCAAAGCCGATCAGCTCGACTGGCAAAAAGTATACAACTCCATGAAAAAACCAGCCTTCGTGTTCGATGGAAGATTAATTCTCGACAGAGAAGCTTTAACGAAAATTGGTTTTGAAGTATATACCATCGGAAAAGGAAAATAATTTTTAAGTGGATTGAATTCTGTTAAAAGCAGTAGCACAGGGTTACACAGAGTTTGTCACAGAGTTGCACAGCTAATTATTTTGCAAGAAAAAACTGTGTAACTCTGGGTGTACTCCGTGTAACTCCGTGCTACCTCAAAAATGCCCGTTATGCATCAAAATGAAATAACCGGACATATAATTAATGCCGCCTTTAAAGTTCATTCTAAACTTGGACCGGGCCTACTGGAATCTTCTTACGAGCACTGTTTGGCCTACGAAATTGAGAAGATCGGTTTACATGTAGAATTACAAAAGCCACTGCCTCTTGTTTACGAAGAAGTAAAGCTTGAATGTGGCTATAGAATCGATTTATTAGTTGAAAATGAAATTGTTGTTGAAGTAAAGGCTACAGATGCATTACACGATATCCATATTGCACAGTTACTCACTTATCTAAGGCTAATGCCCAGGGATCTTGGGCTATTATTGAACTTTAATGTTAAAAGCCTGAGAGACGGAATCAAGAGAGTAACCAATAAAAAAATTGAATAATCCATTTAATTCGTGGAAATTCGCTGGACAAAATAAACTTATGCTAAAAGTTAAAGATTCTAAGATTGCAATAATCGGTTTAGGCTACGTTGGATTACCATTAGCCGTTGAGTTCGCCAAAAAGTTACCAACAGTCGGTTTCGACATCAACAAAAAAAGAGTCGAAGAACTCAATGCCGGTCATGACAGAACATTAGAGGTTACCGATGAAGAACTAAAATCGGTTTTGGTAGCTTCGAAAAATGCGAAGGCTTCGATCGCTGGAAATGGCTCGGATGATAATTCACAATTCACAATTCACAATTCACAATTATCACCCTCTCTCTACAACACCACCAACCCCGCCGAGCTCGCCGAAAGCAACGTCTATATCGTAACCGTCCCAACTCCGACCGATAAACACAATCGTCCCGTTCTTACGCCTTTGATTAAGTCTTCTGAGACGGTTGGTTCTGTTTTGAAGAAGGGTGATGTTGTTATTTATGAGTCTACGGTTTATCCCGGCGTAACCGAAGATGAGTGCGTTCCTGTGCTTGAAGCCGTTTCCAGACTAAAGTTTAACGAAGATTTCTACGTTGGGTACAGCCCCGAGCGCATCAATCCGGGGGATAAGGAGCATACCGTCACTAAAATTAAGAAGGTGACTTCAGGCTCTACGCCGGAGGCCGGACAGTTTGTTGATGAGCTTTATCGTGAAGTAATCACCGCCGGTACGCATCTTGCGCCAACCATCAAAGTTGCCGAGGCCGCCAAGGTTATTGAAAATGCTCAGCGTGATATCAACATCGCTTTTGTGAATGAGCTGGCCAAGATTTTTAACCTGCTTGATATCGATACTTATGCTGTTCTTGAAGCAGCCGGTACCAAATGGAATTTCTTGCCGTTTCGTCCGGGTCTTGTGGGCGGACACTGCATAGGCGTTGATCCGTATTACCTCGCACAAAAAGCGCAGGAAGTGGGATATCATCCGGAAATTATACTGGCCGGACGCAGAATGAACGACAGTATGGGTAAGTATGTGGCGACGGAAGTGATTAAGTGTATGATGCGCAAGGATATTAAGGTGCTTGAGAGCAAAGTGCTGCTGCTCGGCATTACCTTCAAAGAAAACTGCCCCGACATTCGCAATACCCGCGCCATTGATATCTACCACGAGCTGAAAACCTACGACATGGACGTTGATGTCTATGATCCCTGGGCCGATCCGGAAGAAGTAAAGCACGAATACGGTATTGATATACTCCACAATGGCGCCCCGGATATGAGTCAGTACTCAGCAGTAATCCTGGCGGTATCTCATGAAAAATTCAGAAGCCTGCAAATCCAAACATCACCCAACTGTGTGGTATATGATGTAAAGGGATTTTTAGAAGATGATGTGGTCGATCAGCGACTTTGATTTTTATTCCTAAACTCCGTGCAACACTGCGCCAAACACCGCGTAACTCTGCGGTAAAGTAACAAGGTTGATTAACCACAGAGTAACACAGAGGAATGC
>JAIULZ010000101.1 GCA_022565805.1 Balneolales bacterium | reverse complement strand
GTATGTCGCCCCTTTGGGGCTGGGTTTTGAGCTTGTAATCTGTTTTGGAGCTCGGTCACTGACTTCTGACCTCTGACCGCTGATCTCTGCCCCTCGGCCCTCCGTCCTCCGTCTCCGGTCCCTGATCCTCGGTCATTTTTCTTCAGCAATTCTGTAGCAAGTTCAAAAATAGCCAATATTGATCATCGTGGTGTTTGCAAATGATCCTATCCATGATATTTTAAAGCAGAGGAAGAGCAGGCTATAGAGCGTGCTTTCTTTTGAAATGAAATTTTATCTAAACCTTTTCTTATGAATATACTTTTTGGATCTGCAAGTAAACTTTTTTCGCTCTCAGTGCTTTTCTTTGCGCTGGTATTAACCGGCTGCAGCGGAGAAGAAACACCATCTCCGGACACGTCTGCTACCGGAACTATGGAAATGCCGGTTGTAAACGAGGCTCACGCAGGTTTCTTTAACCATCTGCAGAATTTATGCGGCGAAACATTTACGGGTCAGTCTACTTTTCCTGATGATACTTCCCATCCGCTGGTTGGTACCGAGCTTCGTACTCATATTTCTGAGTGCACCGAGAATATGGTGCGCATCGAGCTTATTCGCGACGGTGATTACTGGCATGGAGCATGGGTAATTGAGAAACGCGAGGAAGGAATGCATCTTTTTCACGACCATTTGGGTGATGTACGCACTATGGATGAGCTGGGAGAAGGGGACTACCACGGCTACGGTGGGTTTGCCGCCGCTGAAGGTACAGATACTCAAATATTTTTCCCCGCAGATGATGTTACCGCAGAAATTATTCCAGAGGCGGCTACCAATGTTTGGATGATGCAGCTCGACCTGGAGGCAGACCGCTTTATTTACTACCTCGAGCGCCATGATGCGCCACGTTTCAGAGCGGAGCTTACGAGAGTGGATTCCTGATCTGTTAGTTGCATTCGCAAGCTTTTTCAAGACTGACAGATATTATTTATTTTATCAATTCGCTTCACAAAAGCCGCTTTGAGATAATTACATCAAAGCGGCTTTTTTTGCTTTTGCTTTGTAACTTCAGACGCTTATTTATTACATTAAAGTCTTGGTTATACTTTTGTTATTTATTAGAATAGTTTGCAAAACCACTCTTTTGCGCGTCTTCTTCCTTGAATCAAAAATAAATTCCTCGACCCCGAACCGTCGGGGGTTCCGGGTTTATTTTTTTGATGGGGCGTGGAATACAAACAAAATAGATAGAAGGTTTTTCAAGGCCTTCTACTAACTGAATAATTGCTACGCCCGCTTCCGCTCTATTCATCATTGTACCTGGCTCATCATTTTTATTTATGCTGCACATCATAATTCGCCCTGATTTAAAACAACTCTACCGGGTTTTTGACAAAGCTATAACCGAATTTAATGCCTCCGGGAAAATTGGGCCGCTCGACCCGAATAGGGTAGTAGTTCCAAACAAGGATCTTCAAACATGGCTGCAGGTGCAGCGGGCGCGCGAGTCCGGGATTAGCGCTAATCTGGAATTCAATCTACCGGCAGCTCTTATCAATAAGCTGAATCTCATCGCCCGGCCCGATTATGAATCGAGTTTGCTAAACAAATCGGTTATGACGGGTTTGATTTACAGGTTTCTTCAAAACGGGAATCCTGAACCCGGTGAAAATTCCGTTTATAATCCTCTTTTTGAATACCTGGAGGCTCAAAAAGTATCCGAAGCTGATGCTGAAGAACAAAGCAGCCTGAGTGCCTATCAGCTTGCAGTTACGATTTCAGATATTTTTGATCAGTATCAGCTCTTCAGAGCAGACTGGATTCGCAGCTGGAGTTCGCCGGAGGAGAACCAGGAATTATTTACGGGACCCGATAACATGCGCTGGCAAATGAAGCTTTGGCATCATTTGAAGCAGGTTTTCCCTAATGCAACTGACAGGCCTGATTTGCAGGAAAATCTTGTTTCGTACATCAACACGCATCCGGAAATCTTACCGCCTCAGCTTCACTTTTTTGCAACAATTCCGCAGCCGCCCGCTTACTATCATTTTTTCAGCGAAGCCGCACGGCATTCAGACATCTATATTTATGTGTGCGATCCCGCCGGTATTTTCCAAAAGAACTCATCATTTGCTGAAGCACATCCTTTCGTAAAATTGAATGCCCACGATCAGACAGAAATGCTGAATGAGCTGAAGACAGCGGCTGAACGAGCAGTGGTTGAGACCGATTGGGATTTACCATCAGGCGTAGATGCCATCACCCGAAAAGAAAAAACGGAGGGTGAAATTAATAATAGTGCTCAATTACTCCACGCTTTTCGTCAGGCGGTGAGCTCGGGTGAAGTAAGGCCAAACCGCTGGTCAGCATCCGACCATTCTGTTAGCGTACATGCTTGCCACAGCAGTCTGAGGGAGGCCGAAATCATGCAAGATCAGATTATCCGGTTTCTGGATGATCATCCCGATGCTTCGGCTTCGGATGTGCTGGTAGTCGCGCCAAATCTGGAAAACTACATCACCGTAGTGCACGCTGTTTTTGGTCAGCCAGCCGATGAATCCCTTAAAATGCCTTACCATATTGATGATCCGTCTCAGTCTGGTTTTGGGCTGATGTTCGAGGCCGTTAGTTTTCTGCTCGGACTTGAGCAAAGCCGGTTTAAGGTGCAGGAGCTGCTTGGTTTCCTCACTTTGAAGCCGGTTCAGGAAAAGCTGGGCCTGGATGTGAAAGACATTATGCTGATTGGTCATTGGGTTAAGGAAACGGGAATTCGCTGGGGAGCTAATGAAGAAAACAGGGGCGATCAGGCCTTTTTTTCGTGGAAATATGGTATTGATCGTCTAATGCTGGGTATCATGGAGCCGATTGGTGAGGAAAGCGTAATCGGGGAAATTTCGCCCTATACAGACATCGAAGGCGAGGAGCAAACGCGTCTTGCTGCCTTGTTGTATAATGTGTTCGGTGCGTTAAATGAGTGGCTGGCATTTTCTTCCAAGCCGCAGCTTATTGCCGACTGGGCCGAAAAACTGGAACAAATAAGCTCAAATTTTTTGCCGGACGATAACGAGGATCAAAAAGATCGTAGCCGCTTGCTAACTATTTTGGGTGATTTTCGGAAAATGACCGAATATTTTGGCGATGACGAGCGGCTCCCGGCTGCTATGGTGCTCGAAATGCTGGAAAGTCAGATTCGGGAACGTACCGCGGGAGCTGGCTTTAGAAAAGGCGGAATCACTTTTTCGACTATGGTGCCCGTTCGCCATATCCCGTTTCGTTTTATTGGTATTTTTGGAATGGATGAGCACAGTTTTCCCGGACGGGAAATTGTTTCCGGATTCGATTTGATGATGAAAAACAGTAGAGCCGGCGACAGAAACCGTCGCAAAATGAACCGGGCTCTGTTTTTCGACGCTCTGTTTACCGCAAAAGACCGAATTTGCATAAGTTACCGCGGCTTTAGTATGAAAGACGGCTCGGAGCGCGGTCACTCGATTGTGGTGCGAGAGTTTCTGGATTTGCTGAAGGAGCAGATCGAAAAATCGTCGGTAAACGAAGAATCTAAGGCTGAATTGGCCCTACCTTTGTATAAGCACAAAATGCATGCCTTTCATCCCGATTATATACAATCTGATGCATCTGAAAAAAACGAAGCCGCTTTTTTTACGTATGAAGGTATCCGCGCTGCAGCAGCAAAATCTGCGGCCAAAGCAAGCGGGCGAAAGGCTGAAACCGAAGCTGGCTGGAAAGCTGTTTTAGAAAAAATAACGATTAGTCAAATAGATAAAAAGCAGACTCCCGAAACGGAAAGCATTAATCTGCAAAGCCTTATAAGCTATATGCAAAAGCCGGTTACTGAGTATTTGTCAAAAAAAGCCGGTCTTGGAAAGATTTATAAAGAAGATGTAGCCCGCGAGAGAGACCCATTTAAGTTTGATGGGCTGGAAAATTACGCGGCTATAGAACAGCTTATTCAGCACATCACAGAGTGTTTAAAGAATGATGGAGATGCAGACGCGCTTCATGACAAACTTTATAAGAAGCTGCGGTATCAAAATGAACTTCCATACGGGCTTATGGGCAAGCGCTATTTTGATCGTGAATTCAATAAGTTTTGTGAGTTAATACAGTCTGGCCTGAGTCGAATGGGTGAAGCGCCGCAGCCACCAGATTACTTTACGGTGCGTTTACTACACCCGAAAAATCCGGAAGCTGAGATCCAGATTTCGCACCGTATTTCTCCTTTTTCGAACGGAAAGCGCATTTCATTCTCTGCCTCTAAATCGAAACCCAAACATCATGCAAAAGAAGTACTTCAGCACTGTTTTGCGGTTATTGCGCATCAGCAGTATCATCAACAGCCCACGGATGCGGTAAATTCGGATCAGACTTTTGAAACGTACTATTATTGTAATGAGGGTAAGCTAAATCTGATTTGCTGCACTGCCGCCGATGCCGAATCTCTGCTTGTTTCTGCTCTCAATATTTTCCTGGATGCTGCTGCTCCCTATCCTTTTACGCCCTTTCTCATGAGTTTATGCAGAAAAGAGTTAGCCAAGGATAATGTGGGTAATTCGGATGCGTACCATAAATATTTTAAGCCGGAAGAAAATGGCTACTCGAGAGATTATCTGATTTTTGACGATGAAGAAGCGGGCCCTCTTTTTATCGAATGGGAGCCTGCTTTTGTGAAAGAGCTCATCACTCGAACAGAATACTTCTGGATTCCACTGGAAAATATGATTCAAAAGCTTAAGGCATGAAAGAGAATAAACTTGAAATCATGAAAGCTCCTTTTGGCGGGCGTTATTTGGTGGAATCATCTGCCGGAACAGGAAAAACGTATTCTATAGCGGCGCTGATTACTCGGTTTCTGGCCGACCGTCCGGAGCTGAGTCCTAAAAATATTCTCGTGGTTACGTTTACCAATGCGGCCACGCAGGAGTTGCGGGAGCGAATTGCCGGAAGGGTGCAGCAAACCGTGAATGTTCTGGAGGGGAAGCTTGAGCCCGACGATGATTTTCTCAAGGAAATGAAAAATCAGTACGGCACGAACGATATTGCTTTAAAAAACCTCAGACGTGCCACAATGGATATGGATCAGGCATCCGTTTTTACGATTCACGGATTTTGTCAGCACGCGCTTCAGGAGTTTGTTTTTGAAAGCAATAGTAAATTAAAGCCGGATCTGATGACAGATACCGCGCTTTTAGAGCAAGACGCGATAGATGATGTATGGAGGGAATACCTTAATAAATACGACGAGTCTACAAATGAAGGCAGAATTGTGCTTGATCAGCTGCTTGGTAAAGCTGAAAATCCGGATGCATTTCTTAAAAGCATAAAGTCTTTATCCGGCAGAGGCGAACTCGGACATCATCTCCATAAAAGCTTTGATGAATACCTGGAAGACTTAAAAACGTGGGCCGGAAAATTTACTCCCGGGCTTATGGATGATTCATTCTTGGCTTTGATGAACTCGAAAGCTATTCATGGAAATAAATTGAAGGCGAAAAAGAGAACAGATTTTATACAGGAATATCCTCAGGCAGCGAGTGAATCAGATTTGCGGGCTTTAAGGAATTTCAGCACAGACTTTTCTTACGAAGTGTTATTGCAAAAACTCAGTGGCCCGGGGACACCAGAGGATCTCGATCATCCGTTAATCAGGCTTTTTGATGAGTGCCCTTGCGACGACATAGAGCTGACCGAAGCATTTATGAAGCAGCTTTTTGCAAAATTCAGCGAGCGTTTTGCTTATCTGAAGGTCAGGCAATCGGTTCGCGACTATAACGATTTGATTGAAGAAATGCGCGATGCGGTGGTAAGCTCCCCGGCTTTGTGCGATAAAATTGCTGAAAGCTACCCGCTGGCAATGGTAGATGAGTTTCAGGATACAGATCTGGTGCAGATAGAATTATTCCGCAGTATCTATTTTAACCGCAAAAATGTTTGTCTTTATCTCATTGGCGATCCCAAGCAGTCGATTTATGGTTTCAGAGGTGCCGATATTCATGCGTATTTAAGCGTGCAGCGGAGTGCCGAAGTAGAAACGCTTACGCTGGGAAAAAACTTCCGGTCATCGGAAGCTATGGTAAAGGCCGTAAACGCCTTTTTTTGCGGAGACAAGGAGCAGATTAACTGGGAAGGCGGCATCACAATGCGGCCGGCAGAGGCACATAAAACACGCAGTGAAATCTGGATTGAAAATGCTGATGGCGAGTTTGAAACCAAACCGCTTTGTTTTTTGATGCCAGACATTAACAGGGCGAAGAATAATATAGATACTGCAACAGCTGAAGTGCACGAACTGTTAGCCCGCGAAATTGTGCGGCTTCTAAATCTTGCTGCCGAAGGCAAAGCAAAGCTGGGCGAAAATCCGGAGAAGGCGAGGCCTCTTAAGGCAGGCGATATTGCGGTGTTGGTTTTCAAGCATAAAGAGGCAGATAGTTTAAACAAGCGGCTTCTAAAAAAAGGGGTGCGTTCTGTTACGAAATCTCAAAAGCGGGTTTATGAAACCGAAGAAACTTCTTTTGTGCTTCTATTGCTTAAACTGCTGGGCGAGCCTGGAAATATTGGCCTGATGTCCCGCTTTTTGTTTCATCCCATAATGGGATATTCACTTAGCGAAATTCAGGAAATCAGGGAGTCGTCATCAGCCATAAATGATTTTCTGGATAAAATCACGTTACTTTATAAAGTTTATTCGACTAAAAAATACTCGGCTATGTTCCGGCGACTGCTTGGGATGAAAATAGCCCGGCTTGATGATGAAAGCGATAAAGTTAGCGTACTTGAAAAAATTATGAGTCTGCCGTCTGGAGAGCGTATTTACACGAACCTGAATCATCTTAACGAGCTGATTGATGCCCGGGAGCGGAACACCAATGCCGGAATTTCAGACATCATTCGTTGGCTTGAGTTTAATCAGCAAACAGAGGATGGTAAAGATGAGGAGCAGGAAATCCGGCTGGATTCTGATCAAAATCTGGTGCAGCTCATAACATGCCATAGTAGTAAAGGACTGGAGTATCCCGTAGTCTTTTGTGCATCTCTTTGGTCTAAGTCGAATACTATAAATAAGTACTTTAAGTCGGGAGTGTATTACGTGGATAGCGAAGAAGGGGGCGAATCCCGGGCGGTTTATACCAGAGATGTGGCAAAAAAAAATGATATCAGAACTCTTATCGAAAGTGAGATTCTTGCCGAAAATATTCGTTTAACCTATGTCGCCCTCACCCGGGCTGCACAGCGCTGCTATATTGCGGTAGCGGGGAATCCCCATCTTATTGCAACAGATAATGTGCTCGGGTATTTAATGTCGCAATTGGATTTATCAACTGCCCCAAAACCAAATCCAGAAATTGATTCTGAAACTGAAACTGGCTTTGAAACTGACACAGACACTGATTCTGAAGCCGAGGATTTTTCAATTGATACTCCATTCCATGCTTTTTGCAGGAAATACAGCAATCTGGCAAGCATGAAAAATATTGAGGATTTGGCTGAGGTGTCTTTTTATTCGGGTGATGCGCATGATGCCATAGAGGATTTTGCTCATCATAAAATTAACCGAACCCTGCCCAATACTCCCGATTGGTTTATAAGCTCGTACAGTAGATTGAGCTCTACATTAAAGAAGCCATATGAAAGAGATGATTCCGAAAAAACCAAAAGCAAGATACCCGAAGAGGAAGCTTTCAAATCGGTATTGTATTTTTCAAAAGGGGCGAGGGAAGGAACCTTTATGCACGCTCTTTTTGAAGATATAGTTTTCTCAGAATTCCATGAGAAAGCAGATGAGGTAATTACCCACAGACTAAAGACCGACCGTTTTGATCTGCAATGGCTGCCCGCGCTCAAAAAGATGATGCAAGACGTTTTAGAAAAAGAGCTTCCGGAGTCGGGAGCGCGATTAATTAGTAAGATGCCGGGTCAGACGAGGGATGAAATGGAGTTTTTATTTAGCCTGAACCGGGCGGATGCAGCGGAGGTGTATGCGTTGCTAAATGGCCGAAATCTGCCGCCCAAAGATGTAAAAACTCCCGGATTTATGACGGGATTCATCGATTTGCTTTTTGAACACGAAGGATGCTTTTATGTGCTGGATTATAAAAGCGACTTTTTAGGTGATCAGCCGGATGACTACAGTCCTGAAAAACTTACAAAAGCCATGATTGAGAAAAAGTATATGATGCAGTATCCGCTGTACATTCTGGCCTTGCATCGCTATCTCGCGCAGCGACTTGGCGACAGCTACGATTTTGATACCCATATTGGCGGAGCCTATTATTTGTTTCTTCGTGGAATCGAAAAAGGCCGCAGCAGCAATGGTATTTACTTCGATAAACCCAAAAAAGAGCTCATACTCGCTTTAGACCGGTATTTTAAAGAAGAGGTTTTATTATGATGCAGCACGATTTATTTGATCAAAGCCCTCAGGAAAAAAATGATAAAATCAATCCGGATAAGAATGCGCCGCATGAAGTTGAGGAGTCTGCGAAATCAGATTCACCAGCTCCTGCTTTAGCTTCTTCTTCTGCTTTAGCCTCGTTGCTTCCTAATCGTACTTCTGCCCAAACAACGCTTATTTCTAAAGAGCACCGGCTTTTTCCTCTTGCAGAAAGTGGTATTTGCAGCGATACAGATATTGCGCTGGCCGATTTTATGATGAAAAGTTCCGGAGGTTCATTATTACTTGGGAGCCTTACGGCCCTGCTTTCAGCGGCGGGCCGGCAGGGACACACAGCCTGCGATATAAGCGATTTGTTCGGCTCAGCCCGGAAAATCATCACCCAAAAAGAAATAGATGCGGCGAATTTGCTGCCCGAAAATGATTTCATCACTGATAATGAACTCCTCGTCTGGACAAATTCTATGGCCGTGTATCGACCCGATCAAAAAGCCGGAAGTATGTTTGCGCCCCTTGTGATTGATGGCGGAAACGTGAGCTTCAGGAGGTTTTATGCGGCCGAAGAAATGGTGGCGAACAGCTTGCGGGAGTTGTCGTATAAACGTTCGGAACTTAATGACCAGGAATACGCCAAAATGGAGCAGTTTTTTGGCCTTATTTTTGAATCATCTGAAAATAGCATCCCTCAGCGTATGGCCGCTGCCGCTGCATTACACAAGCAGCTAACCGTTGTAACCGGCGGACCGGGAACAGGCAAAACATACACGGTGCTGCGTATTCTGCTGGTTTTGCTTAAGCTGCAGGATATTCGCAAAAAAGATAGTCCTCCTAAAATAAAGCGTTCGAAGGCTCTTCGAATTGGCATCGCGGCTCCAACGGGCAAGGCCGCCAACCGTGTTCGGGATTCTATAAATTCCGGACTGCAGGATTTACGTAAAAAAGGTGATTCCCTGCAGGATGATACGCTCAAAGATCTGATCAGCCAGATTCCGGCTGAGGCGTTTACTATCCACCGGCTTTTGGGAACCCGGGCAAAAAGCAGTTTATTTACGCATAATCGCGAAAACCCGCTGCCTTATGATGTAATCATAATCGATGAGGCATCGATGGTTGATCTATCGATGATGCAAAAATTACTGAATGCGCTCCGGCCGGAAGCTAAGCTCATACTTCTGGGCGATAAGAACCAATTGGCTTCGGTGGAGTCTGGGGCCGTATTGGCCGATATTTGCGAAATTCCTGATGATGTGCAGGGAAGCAGTAGTTCGTTTGAAATGCACTGCAAAAAACTCGGTATTGGCGAAAATCCGGCGGAAATAGCGGATATTATTTCAAATCTAAGTGCGAAAGCAGGGCAGAAATCATCGCAAGTGGAATCTGTATCCGGGCCAGACTATAAACAGCTTTTAGCTGACGCCACGGTAGAGCTGCGATTTTCTCACAGATTTAAAAATAGCCCGGTTATTGGCGAGTTTTCTACGGCTGTGAATGAAGGAAATGAGCAGCGTGCAATTGAGCTGCTCGAAAGCAAGCATCCGAATTTGGTGTGGTTAGATGGCGATATAAAAAAAACTCTCCAATCTGTAAAAGAAGATTTACAGGCTCGCTTCAGCTCGGCTTTGAATCTGCCTGCGTTTGAAGCGGATAAGAAATCTGATCATGTCAGCTATGAGGAAATGCTGTCTGATATGGACAAGTTCCAAATTTTATGCGCCCATAAAACAGGTAAACTTGGTATTGAGGACATAAACCGAAAGGTAGAGCAACTGCTTAATATCAAGACTACAGACACGGCTGCATGGTATGCTGGGCGGCCCGTGCTCATTACCCAAAATGATTATCAGCTAAAGCTTTTTAACGGAGACACAGGTTTAACGGTCCCGGGAACCGGTGTTGCAGATCTTGCAGAACCTGCAGATAGCGAGAATGAAACCGAGATTGGCATAGCGAATATACCGCTATCGGTAATTTTTAATAATCCGGATGCCAAAACCACGGAAGATGCGGTTCGCTTTATACCGGTGAGTCAGCTAACCCGAACAGAGACAAGCTGGGCGGTGACCGTCCATAAGAGTCAGGGCTCGGAATACCAAACTATTTTGCTCATTTTACCCGAAGATCAATCCCCGATTCTAACTCGCGAGCTGCTTTATACCGCGGTAACAAGAGCCAGAGAAAAAGTGATCATAGCCGGAAAGAGCGAGGTTGTTAAGAAAGCCATTCGACAAAAAACAGTGAGATATAGCCGGCTTTCTGAGAAGCTGAGGAGGACTTAGTGGGAGAGTGGGTGAGAGGGTGAGGGGGTGAAGTTAGAAGTCAATCAGAAGTTAAATTAAAGGCTTATAAATTGGCAAATAAATTAATTAAAACTTTTTACTTCTGAGGGGTAGGCTTTTTGAAAAAGCAAGCTTTTGAATTATGCTCAAATGTATGAAAAGGGCAGTTTGCCCGAAGGATCTCCTCTCATTTGGTAACGCACGGTTCGAAGCATCGAATATGATTTTGTTTTCACTGTTATCACTGCTGGCACTGTTGTCACTGACTAACTGATTACTGTTTTTGGAATGTAGTTTTCTCTATGTCTGTTATTAAAATATACATGGGTTTTAATGTGTGATTATGGAATATTTGATTGAAAACATGTATACATTATACCTATTGAAAGGTTATAAGAGGTTTTTGTGATAGCTGATGTTTTGTTCAGCTAAGTAAGAAAAACTTGCAAAATAAGAAGATGTTAGTCTGTTGAATCTTCACTTTTGAGCCATTTGCTCAATTGTTTTGCAAAGCCTTACATAAAAATAAAAGAAATAAACAATACGAAAGAGCAAATTAACGTAAGTCATTCGGGTTGAGTTTTGCGATAAACCAAAGCGCAATCTGTTTTGATGCACGACTTAATATTAATTTCACAATGAACTATTCGGGCGAATCCGGGGATGTAATTCTGATCCGCAATTAAGTATTTGAACATAAATATCGGCTAAGGGATAAACGCCTGAATGTAACGGCTTAAATTTAAAGGAATACGATCATATGGAAAGACTAAGCATCGATTATCTAAAGAAACTGCACGCACATGAATCAGAGCACTGCATATCGCTGTATATGCCCACTCACAAAGTTGGAAATGAAGTGCGGCAGGATAAAATTCGGTTCAAAAACCTGCTGAATCAAGCGGTTGAGCTACTTAAAAATAAGGGGTTAAGAGATGCAGAAATAGATGATTTAATGAAGCCGCTCGAAGAGTTTCGGGATGAATCCCCGAACTGGCAAAAATTAAGCGACGGACTGGTAATATTTAGATCAAAGTCCCATTTTGAAGTAAATCAGTTTCCTCAGAATTTCTCGGAGCTGCTGGTTGTAGGCCATCGCTATCATCTGAAGCCGTTATTGCCTTTGTTAAATGGCGACGGATTATATTATCTGCTTGCGCTCAGTCAAAATACAATCAGCTTGTATGAGGGCACTCGTTTCAGCATTAGTGAAGTAGACAGCAGTTTTCTACCGGAGAACCTGGCCAAAGCGCTACGCATCGACGAGTTTCTTGACTCACAGCAGTTTCATACCGGTGGACCAGTTACACAGTCTGGCAACAGAGCTGCGCTATTTCACGGACATGGAGGAGCAGACGAGGATCAAAAAAGCTTAATCCAGCAGTTTTTTCGTCAGATTAATAAGGAATTAACGACTTTTCTCAGCGACCGTAATGTACCGCTTGTGCTTGCCGGAGTAGAATATCTGCACCCGCTTTATCATCAGGTTAATTCGCATCCCGGATTGCTAAAAAAAGGCGTAACCGGCAATGCAGACAGTTTTAGTGCAGATGAACTACATGAGCGTAGCTGGGATATTGTTTCGGAAGTTTTTGCAAACGAGCAGAAAGAAGCCGAGAAGCAGTTCACAGAGTTGAATGGTAGTTCCAAAGTGCTCACGAGCATAGAGGAAATTCTGCCTGCTGCAACTCAGGGAAAGCTGCAAACTCTGTTTATTGCTATCGACGAGCATATTTGGGGTCGATTCGATGAAACAGCTATGGAGTTACGACTCGAAAAGCTTAATGAATCACCAGAAGATTTAATTGATCTTGCGGCTATAAAAGCGCTGGTTAATGGTGGTAAAGTTTACGGCGTAAAGCGCAGCGATGTACCGCGCGGGCTTCAACTTGCCGGTATTACGAGATACTAAAACGAAATCCTTTTTCAGTAAATTGAACTGATGTAAAGCCGCCCGGAACTAATATCGGGCGGCTTTACTTTTTACATGCATGGAAAAAAAATCACAAAACACATTTGAAAATCATTTCGGTATATCCGAAGATCGTGCTCTGGAGATTATGCGGGATCTTACCGCTTATGCACGAACCGCTGGAACTCCCTTCACCGCTGCTCTCCTTCATAAAGATGGGTCTGTATTTTTGCGTGAACAGAATCGGGTTTCGCAGGAAAAAGACGCTTCTATGCATGCAGAGCTGCTTTTGCTGCAGCGTGGAGCCCGTAAGGCCGGCCGAGCCGATCTAAGCGAATTTATTCTTATTACTACATGCGAGCCATGCCCAATGTGCAGTGGTGCAATTTACTGGAGCGGAATCCGTAAGGTGATTTATGGCTTGTCTGTTCCTGAAATTGGAGAGGCTGGCTTATCCCAACTCAAAATCAGGATGCAAGATATTGTGAACGACCGAATAAATGATGAAAGTCCGGATATGCTAATCTTTGGCGGTATCTGTAATGATGAAATACGCGGTCTTTTCAAAAAATGAATATGAATATGAGTATGAAAACTTGATATCTATTTATAATGTATTACTTGCTACCCTGGAAAATAATGAGTTTTAGCTTATCTCATTACTTACACCGCAGAATTGCGCATAGTTTTCTCTGAGTATTTGAATTACGAACAGCCCAAACTTAGATAGTTAATTGCTGTTAACTAAACTGTGGTAGTTCGAATAGAGGAATCAGCAAAACTGATTTAAAACCTACAATTTGATAGCCTATAATGTTGGTTATGGGCTACATAATCATGTGAAATTATCACTTAGATGTGTTTAGAACGTTACCCTCGGTAAATTTCCTGATTTCAAGGACATCTCGGCTCGGGCTTACTTGT
>JAIULZ010000100.1 GCA_022565805.1 Balneolales bacterium | reverse complement strand
TTTAAATGGAATGAAACTTGATTTTTAAAATTTTGATGAAGTTGAGTTCGTTTAAAACTCGGAACTATTCATATCTGAGAGCATCTGTAATGGTAACTTTAGCTGCGCGGCTTGCCGGATACAGGCTTGCTAATACGCAAAGCAATAAGCTACCGGTTAGCACAAGAATAATATCGGAAGCTAAAAGCTGTACCGGATATGCATTAATTATGAACGATTCTGCCCCCATAAGCTTTACAAGGCCGTATTTTTGCTGCAGCCAGGACAGCAAAAGACCAATCCCGCCGCCAAGACCGCAGCCAATTGCACCAATTATAAAACCCTGACGCAGGAAAACGCTTCGGATATTTTTCTGCGTAAAACCAATACTGCGAAGCAACGCAATATCTCTGGTTTTTTGAATTACGATCATGGTGAGAGAGCCAACAATGTTTAGCACCGCGACCAGAACAATAATCATCAGAATAATATAAGCGCCCCATTTTTCAAGATTCATAACATCATAAAGGGGTTTTTGAATATCGTACCAGGTTTGTATAAGAAAGCCATCACCCAGCATTAACTGCAAATCCTGCTTCACCTCTTCTGCCCGCTGATGGTCGGTAAGAAGTAACTCGTAGCCACTCACAGAATTTCTAAGGTTAAAAAGCCTTTGTGCAGCGCGGATATCTACATATACAAAGGGCTCCTGTTGTGATTCTGTTAGTCTGTATGTACCTCTTACGTCGAATACTAAGGTACGTGGTCCTGAAAACTGCGTTACCGAACGCTGAATAGATTCTGCACTGAGCAGCGCTGCCTCTGAGCCAAGGTCGAGCCCAAGCTGACCACTCATAGAACGGCTCATTAGCATTCCGGGGCGTCTGTCGCGCATCGAAAGGTCGAATTCGCCACGTCCAAAATAGGTTTCCAAATTAAAAAGCTCTTTAAAAGGCTCTGGCTCAATACCTTTAATAGTGGCTACGCTAAAGCCACCGGATGGCATGGCAATAAGCGAACGGCCCTGCACATACGGGGTAACCAACGAAACTAATGGCATATCGGTAATCTCAGATATTTGCTCTTCGGTAAGAATTACCGACCTCCCCGTTACCGACTCAATACGTATATCAGGATCCTGAGCACGCATCATATCCTTTACTAGCTCAAAAAAGCCGTTAAAAACAGATAAAACAATTATAAGCAAAGCGGTGCCTATGGTAACACCGGCAATACTGATTAGCGTAAGCAATGAAACAAGGCTTACCTTTTTTTTCGAAAACAAGTATCTACTGGCAAGCAGATGCGTTAGTTTCATCTAAATATGAATTACATAAATCGCCTGAACAGCGATTAAAATGAGTGGTTAAGAAAAGTAGTTGCACGATACACCATCGCGGTCTTCAACAAAATGCAATAATACTTCGTAAGCTGGAACTTGAATTAGAGAAATAACCAACTCTAAATAAGAACTCAATAGCAGGCTAATGTGATATTCTACGTAATTTAAGAAATGAAATTGTAGCACTGACCTCTATTAATTTCCAAACCCGGATCTTTGAGGTATACTTGCGAAAAGATTCTACAGCTACTCCCAAATGCTTTCATAAATGTAAGATTTAATTATTTTCGATAGTAGGATTCATTCATAAATAATCTGGGCTTGTTTAAGGCAAATTCTTTTGCAGTGATAAGGCTTTGGAAGGACAACTTTCTTACGCGGCTTCTTTCCGTAATCTCAATAAAAGAGTGTACAGAGCTTATTAACAATGGGATTTTATTGATTTAGTCGGCATCGTACTTTTTTTGTTACTAAAACAAGATAAAGTCTTATTTCAGTAATTAGATGTAAAATGCTTATTTTTGGTTCTATAAAAGCTTTCATAAGCGAGTTAGTTTAGTTATTTAATTTAGAAATAGACATAAACTATATCATTCTGCGCTTATGAATTTGCAAATAGAACACTTTTTTTCTATTTAAAGTGGTAAAAGCGCTTTTAAGGCGATCAAAGAATCCTGAAAAAGAAGTTCGTGGTAGAAAAATTAATTATTATACCATCTGTTTAACACACTGTACACATAGAGCGGGTTAAAATTTACTAACAAGAAATAATGTATTACGCTTTTTTGTGGGCCTATATTCTACATTAAGTTTATTTACCGACAGACAGAATACCAGTATTTTGAGTAGCAGAAATGTGGCATAGGCCTGCAAAGCTGTAATTTCAACCTTAAAATGAGAAATCAGAATTGTAAGACTAAGGGTTTACATTTCCTTTTCATGATATCTTAGCTCTGTAGAATACACAGGCCAGTTAATATTGTAGTACCATTACAAATCAGAAAGACTTTTAAAACGTACCTTCAAGACGTAAAATGTACTATACAACAAAGCAAGAAGCCGTAAACGCCCTTGCTTTATGCACATAAATTGATAAAACATTGAGCAGCTTACTATCACACCCCGACGAAATCAGTGCCATTGAATTTGGAACCCATAGCAATCCTTTTGCATTTCTGGGCCTGCATCCCGTAGAATATGATGGCAAAAGCGGATTTGTAGTGCGCGTTTTTCGCCCTGATGCAGATCAGATTTTTGTACTAGAAGGCAAAAAAGAGCCAAAGGAAATGGAGAAAGTAACCGAAAACGGTTTTTTTCACCTCTTTTTTGGTGGCCGAAAAAAAGAATTTGATTATCAGCTGGAAATTCTGGTATCTGGGAAACCACGCTTCGTAACTAACGACCCGTTTCGCTACCGGTCGATAGTTAGCGATTTTGATTTACAGCTTTGGGGCGAAGGCAATCACCACCGGGCATATGAGTTCATGGGCGCACACCCCAGAACCATTGATGGTGTACATGGTGTTCATTTTGTGGTATCAGCGCCTTCTGCTGCCCGCGTAAGCGTTGTAGGTGCATTTAATAATTGGGACGGACGAATCTATCCCATGCGAAAACTGATTGAACAGGGTATCTGGGAAATCTTTATCCCGGGTCTTGAAGAGGATACTATATATAAGTACGAAATTAAATCTTCGGGTAGCAATATTCCCTTCCTAAAGGCCGATCCATATGGTTTCTTTTCCCAAAACAGACCTGCTACAGCCTCAATTATAAAATCTGTTGATTCCTTCAAGTGGGAAGACGAATCCTGGATGGAAAGCAGAACACAGCTGTTTGATAAGCCTGTTTCAGTTTATGAAGTGCATTTAGGATCGTGGAAACGTCATTTGGGCTCTAACGAATTCTATACTTATCGGGAGCTGGCCGACGAGCTTATTCCCTATTGTACAAAAATGGGTTTTACTCATTTAGAGCTTCTTCCTATTTCCGAACACCCGTACGACCCCTCATGGGGCTATCAGGTTACCGGGTATTTCGCACCAACCTCCCGCTTCGGCTCACCCGAAGATTTTGCCTACTTTGTAAACGAATGCCATAAAAACAACCTGGGCGTTATTCTCGACTGGGTTCCGGCTCACTTTACAAAAGACGATCACGGTCTGCGTCAATTTGATGGTACGGCCTTGTACGAACATGAAGACCCAAGACAGGGAGAACACAAAGACTGGGGTACAAAAATATTTAATTTTGGGAGAAACGAAGTTAAGAACTTCCTTATTTCCAATGCCTGCTTCTGGCTCGACAAATACCATATTGATGGATTACGGGTAGACGCCGTTGCCTCTATGCTTTATCTGGATTATTCCCGAAAAGAAGGAGAATGGATTCCTAATAAATTTGGAGGCAGAGAAAATCTGGAGGCCATTGATTTTCTAAAGAGATTTAACGAGGTAGTGCACAAAGATTTTACTGGTGTAATTACTATGGCAGAAGAATCTACTTCATGGCCTATGGTTTCTAAGCCAACCTATATTGGCGGTCTCGGCTTCGATTATAAGTGGAATATGGGATGGATGAACGATACCCTTAAATACTTCCAAACCGACCCGCTTTTTAGAAAATACCAGCATAACCAGCTTACCTTTTCCTTTATTTACGCTTTTTCAGAAAACTTCGTGCTGCCCTTTAGCCACGACGAAGTAGTACACATGAAAAAGTCTATGCTGGATAAAATGCCTGGCGACGTTTGGCAGAAATTTGCAAACCTTCGGTCTCTCTACACTTATATGTTTGCGCACCCTGGTAAAAAACTAAATTTCATGGGTGGCGAATTTGG
The DNA here is from genome assembly GCA_022565805.1 of Balneolales bacterium. Classification (GTDB taxonomy): domain Bacteria; phylum Bacteroidota; class Rhodothermia; order Balneolales; family Cyclonatronaceae; genus Cyclonatronum. The sequence continues at coordinate 10,011 of JAIULZ010000100.1, read as the reverse complement.
TCAGTGGAGCGAATGGACCGAAGCTAAGGAGCTTAACTGGTCTTTAGTCGAAATGGACAAACATGCCGGTTTACTAAAAATGTTTGAAGATCTGAATGCTTTATACAAAAATGAGCCATCGCTTTATGAGGTGGATTTCGACTGGAGTGGTTTTCAGTGGATCGATTTTTCTGATGTAGATAACAGCATTATTGCATTTCTGCGCTTTTCTGCAGATCGCGAAGAGTTTTTAGTGTGCGCTTTTAATCTCACGCCGGTTTACCACAAAGACTATATTTTTGGTGTTCCGGAGGCGGGAGTCTACAAAACCATTTTTAATAGCGACTCCGAGCATTATGGTGGCAGCAATAAAGGAGTAGACGAAGTACTTTCTGCACAAGGAGAGTGGCACGGTCACCCGCATCATATAAAAATTGACCTCCCGCCTCTTGCAGGCATATATATGAAACTGAAAAAAGAACATTAGAAACCAGTCTGTACAGAAGACAGAGCCCGTATTCTAATGTAGCTTAAAAGCTGGAAATTGGAATATACAGGCTCTGTTTGTGTTCCAGAGCATTTCTATTCCATTTTAATAAGTTATAAGTGGGGGCATCCAAAGGATTTTATATGTGATTTTTAGCATACATCCGCTCATTTTTTTTGCAGAAAACTGGTAGAAAAAATGAATAAAAACAGCATTCATTATCATTATTAAGTAGGCTTTGTACAAAATGAGGCGATAGAGTTTGTTCGCAATTAATGCCGAGCTTAAATAAAACCGCAGCCATCAAAAAACAGGGCTCGGGGAATTTTTGTTGTTACATGGCAAAACAATTAAAATGAATACTTTACAAAGCTTCCTATTAGCAACAACTGATTTAACAACCGTATAACTAATATTATGAGATTTAATCGTGCAAGTGGGGTGCTGGTACACCCTACATCTTTCCCCACCAATTATGGAATTGGAGATTTGGGGTACAGTGCCCGTACTTTTTTAAGATTTCTTCACGAAACAAAACAAAGTATCTGGCAAATTCTGCCGCTTGGCCCTACCGGTTACGGAAATTCTCCCTACGCAAGTTACTCTGCATTTGCAGGTAACCCTTACCTCATAAGTCCGGATATACTTGTAAGGAAAGGTTTATTAACAGAAGATGAAGCCCGCAAAGCTTTTATACCATCCGATACGAAAGTGCAGTATGAGCGTGCATTTTCCACCAAAAGGAAGCTGTTTGAAATTGCATTCTCCCGTTTCGACTCTAAAGGGAACAGCGCGCTCAGAAGTTTTGAGCAAAAAAATAAATATTGGCTAAAAGATTTTTGTTTGTTTATGGCCTGCCTCGAAGCTCATGGGTTCCAGCCATGGAATACCTGGGAAGAAGGTCTAGCCAAAAGAGAGCCAAAAGCGATAAAAAAAGCAGAAAAACAGTTTGCAGAAAGTATCCGCTTCCATAAATGGCTTCAGTTTGAGTTTTTTAACCAATGGCTCGCACTCAAAGACGAAGCAAACAAGGCAGGTATTATAATAATTGGTGATATACCGATCTTTGTTGACCATAACAGCTCAGATGTTTGGGCAAATCCATCTTTTTTTGAAGTAGACGAAAAAGGAAATCGCCTGCTTGTTGCCGGTGTACCCCCCGATTATTTCAGCGCTACAGGCCAGCTTTGGGGAAACCCGCTATATCGCTGGAAGGAGCTAAAAAAAGATGGCTACACCTGGTGGCTAAAGCGATTTGAACAAATGCTGATAATGACAGATGCAATCCGCGTGGATCATTTCCGGGGATTTGATGCGTATTGGCAAGTAAAAGCGACTGAAACTACCGCAATGAACGGTAAATGGGTAAAAGGCCCGGGTACAGATTTATTTGATACCGTGTACAAGCATTTTGGTGAATTGCCAATAATTGCCGAAGATTTAGGAATGATAACCAAAGAAGTTATAGCCTTACGGGATAAATATGATTTACCCGGCATGAAAATCCTTCAGTTTGGCTGGAATGATAACTCCGGTAATGGATTCCTGCCGCATAACTTTACAACCAGTAACTGCGTAGTATATACGGGAACGCACGATAACGACACCTCCCGGGGTTGGTACGAGTCTGCCAGCCCGCTCGAACAACACCGCCTGCGCGAATATGTGCGCTCTGCCTGCGAAAAACCGGCTCTGGAACTCATTCGCCTGGCTATGTTATCCTGCGCAGATCAGGCTGTATTCCCGCTACAAGACTTGATGAATCTGGATACCAGCCACAGAATGAATTACCCGGGAACAACAAATAACAACTGGGACTGGCGCTACACACCCGATATGCTGGAGCAGGTAGACCGTAACTTTTTACTGCATCTGGTAAACATCGGCAACCGCGACCCAAAGCTGGGATTGGCAGACGCCAACCTGATTGAACTCGAGCCGGAAGATGCCCTTTAATTAAGAGAGTATATTTCGTATATTAAAGTTTACTCTACATCACTCTGCTATCCAAAACCGGATGGCAGAGTGTTTTGTTTAAAATGGGTAAATCTTTTAAGCAAATCCATTCACCGTACAGATGTATACATGCAGTTACTTAAATCGAGCCGTTGTTTATCGGGTCAATTGCCAATTCACCCGATCTTTACAATAACGATATTCATCAAAGCTGCACACCATTCCTTTCTTTCAGAACATCATCATTCTGCGCATTGTGCATACCGCACTACGAATGGTAAAAACGCTATTTTTACTCTGCACGCCCGATTTAAGGCAGCCCGGGAAGCAATACGTCTTTTATGCACACCAAACTGCTCCAATGCTTAAAAGACTAAACCAAACTGCATCTTTCTCAACACTCCGGTACCATCGCAAACCAAAGCTTATCGGTTCAACACTTTTAGAAATTGTGTCTCCATTATGAAAATACTATATGCAGCAGCAGAAATTTCACCATTTGCCAGGTTAACCAATAATGCAGATATGCTGCGGTTTTTACCTGCTTCTCTGCAAGACAAAGGCTTTGAGATCAGGATTTTGCTGCCCAAATACGGCACCATAATCGACAGAAGAAATCGTTTACACGAGGTTATTCGTTTATCTGGAATTGAGGTCGAAGTTAACGAATCTGTAGAAAGCATGCGCATAAAGGTTGCAAGCATACCAAATGCAAAGCTACAGGTTTATTTTTTAGATAACGACACCTATTTCAAGCGTAAAGGGATGTTTAAAGACCCTAAAACAGACGAATTTTATCCGGATAATCTGGAGCGTTTAATTTTTTATAATAAGGGTGTTCTCGAAACCGTTAAAAAGCTCGGCTGGCAACCGGATATTATACATTGCCACGATTGGGCGGCAGGCTTCATACCTGCATATATGAAAACCGTATATGCTAATGAGCCTCTGTTTAAGGATACTAAGGTAGTTTACAATATCCACAGCCCGGCCAATGATGGCATTTTTGATATTGAAAAACTTGGTATCATGAAGCTGCCCGAAGACATAGATCGTGCGACAATTACTACCGATGGAAAAATTGATTTTCTAAAGGCAGGTTTGTCTTACTCCGACCATGTAGTAACCGGAAATGATATACGCACAGAATTCGACAACTTGTTTAGCGAAATGGGTATTGAGTCTACTAAGATCCAGGGTTCGCCTCAGGATGTATCCTCAAAGTTTGCCGATTTCTACAGAACTATTAAACCTGAAAACTAAACTGTTTTAACCTAGACCTTAAGTGCTTACCCACCTTTTGAAACGACCCCGTAACAGCATCAGCCAAGCGTTTACAACGCTTTTTATCCTTCTGTTTTCCATTGCTTTAATACAGGGATGTAGCGACGATACCAATGTTGTTGGTTCAGATTTTGTTCCAAGCGACAGAAGTGTTTCCATAGATACACTTTTTGTTGCCGACCTTGATATTACACAATTGCTTACCTTCACGGGAAACCTTACCAATTTCTCAGCTGGCCGTTATGAAGACCCGGTTTTGGGTACTATTACCAGTAGTGCTTTTCTTGCACCGGGTGTAACTACGCTAAACACTACCGACTCATTGCAAATCGGTGCTGAAATGTTTCTGGTTCTGGACCCCATATCCTTTTACGGAGATACTACCTCGACCGCCGTTTTTGATATCCACTATATCACAGAAAGGTGGAGAACTACGGCTGCGAACGTAGACACCGAGGTTGTTATAGATCCTGTAAGCCTGGGTTCGGTAGAAATTACGGCCCAAACAGATTCGGTAATGTTCCGTTTACCTGATGAATGGACCCAAGATTATCGTGGTATTTTTATTACTACAGAAAACAGACAAGACTTTCTACGTGAAAATGAGTTTGGTTTTGCCCTTGTGCCCAGAAATGACACTAATTTATACGTAGGTTTTCGTACAGACGGTACCGCTGTAGACTCCCTGGGTAACAGCCGAATGAATGGTACCAGACTTTTTGTGGCAAACCCAGCCCCAAGCACACCGCCGGGTAATGGAGAAACGCTCAACGAAAACGGGGATGAGAATGGAAACGGGGAATTTGCCGGTCGAAACACTTTCTCCATTCGAATGAGAGGGAATGCATTTAACTTAAAGCTCGAAGAACCTGCAGCGGGTTCTGCACCCGAATCGGAAAATACTCTAAGCTTGTTAAACACTTTCCAAAATACATTAACGCTGGACCTGAATCTTGGAGAAAGAGACTTTACTCAACAGGCTATTAGTCGTGCAGAACTTGTGCTTTATGAAGACTTGAGTGCCGCAGAGGCACTTCCGCCTTCTCATGTCCGTCCCTCGCAGAACAGACTTTTGTTTTATACACTTTCTGCTACAGAGCGAAATCTTGAGGTTATTAAAAATCCTATTTTTGAGCCAATACGCAGACCCAGCGACGGTTCTTATCGTGTTAACGTAACTGAATTTGTGCAACGTTTTCAGCTAGGTACCCAGCCCGATACCAAGTTTTATATTATCTCGGGCCGTAATAATGGTTTAGTTAGCCCACTATTGCTAAACGGGCCAGGCGAGGGCGAACGCTCTCCAAAATTAATTATTACGCGAGTTAACCCGGAGAACTAAGCAGATGAACCGTATTTATTTATTTATACCCGTTTTTTTAATTGCTTTTGCACTTTTGTCTATTCCAGAATCCGCAAACAGCCAGGAAAGACAAGCAAATAACGCCTCAGTATATTCTTTCCTGGGACTCGGCACACCGCACGATTATTTATCTCACCATACAAGCGGGATGTCGCTAATTGGTGTTGGTGTTCCAGACCGAACAAAAGCAAGCCTTGCAAACCCTGCATTCTGGGGCTCAACTTCTTTTACTTCTATATCTGCAGGTATGAACCTGCAATCTCACGAGTCTTCAGATAATTTCAACAGCTCTAACAGCGCATTGTTGGGATTTTCGCAATTTCAGGTACAAATACCCGTAAGAAGAGATCGTATAGGGGTATCTTTAGGTCTTTTTCCGGCTACCCAAAAAAGATTTAGTGTTCTCACCGAGAACGAAACAACCATGCCAACAGCAGACTCCTTATCTGTTGTCAGCTATCAGTCTGCCGTAACAGGCCGCGGAGGCCTTAACCGTCTCGAACTTGGCATAGGATTTCGCATAACCAATAGATTATATGCAGGTTATGCCCCGTCTTTTGTATTCGGCATAGAAGATGTTGATAACCAAATTTTGTTTAATAACGATTTATTTAGTCCGGTTAGATATATTAACAGAACCCGTTATACTGGTCTGGCTCACCGCTTTGGCGTTATGTATAGTTCGGGTGCCCTGTTTGGTAATACCGATCAGCTGGTTTTAGGTGCAACAGCTACCTTACCAACAGAATTAAATGCAAACAGACGCGTAGTAGGTCAGGTATTTGCAGGGCAAGCTATTAACGACGTTGAGCTCATAAGTGAAGAAGAATTTGGTACAAGAAAAGTTACATACCCGTTTGAGACAACAGTCGGATTATCTTATTTTCCAACACGTTATACATTAATTGGTGCAGAGTTTCATTACCAACAATGGAGTGAATTCACAAGTTTCGATGGCCAGGACGACCGCTTCATGAAAGACAGAATGCGGCTTGCGCTTGGTTTCGAATACGATGTGTACAGTATGGGAAATACCGGGCTCTTCAATAGCCTTATTTACCGAGTTGGAGTTTCTTACGACAATGGCCACTTAAACATAAACAACACCGATATCGAAACCCTTATGTTCTCAGCAGGTTTAGGCATACCTTCACGGAACCTTGGATCTATTGATATCAGTTTTGACTATGGTATACGCGGCACTAAAACTAATGATCTAGTGCGTGAAAGAATATTTGGGGTGAGAGCTTCGTTAAACCTCTCAGAACTTATGTTCCTGCAACGTCGGATTAACTAATACAATCACTATTGTTTTGATAGCCTTATGAAAAAGTTCTTTTTAATTTTCATAGTTGGGTTCTTTTGCTTTGATAGTGCAATTGCTCAGGAAGAGCCACCCACACCTTTGAATTTACCACCGCTTGCAGTTCAGTCTCTATTTACAGAGAATGTGCGAAATGAATTGTATGAAGAAGCGCTTCCCTTTGGGCGCTGGCTAACTAGCTACAGACCCAAAGAGCTGGAAGGGCACCCTAGCTTCCGCGGCGACCGTAATTTCCGTAGAATGATTGATATTTATGAAGCTATGGCCGGCAGACAATCCGATCCTTCGCTTCGTGAAGCTTATGTCGATTCTGCCTTAATTATGTTTGATCGTACACTGGCTATCTTCAGCGCAGACGAAATCGATCAGTATCAGTGGAAATTTAGCCGTGCCCGCTTCATGCAGTCTAATATGAGATCCATTAACGACGGGCGGATTCAAACGATGAATGAATACAGAAATTTGTTCGAACTTGATCCTAAAAGATTTATCGAAACCGGCGATGGCTATTTCATTAACTATCTGGTCACTGAAAAAGTGAATAATAACTTCAGAGATGAAGCTATAGCAATTATGAATCAGGCCGAACCTATGGCTCCTGAAAATGTGAGATCACATTTCAATGAAACCAGAAACAGTCTTTTCAGATCACCAGAAGACCGTATTGCTTTCATGGAAACGCAGCTTGAAGGTATGTCGGAAACTGAACTTCTTGAAGCTTATGCCGAATTGTTCGAGCTCTATACAAGAGTTGGAGACAGAGACAAAATGCAGGAAACTGCCAAAATTCTCTACGATAAATCTCCAAATTTTGAAAACACCGTTCGTCTTGCCGAATACGCAGAAAACCGGTCTCAGTATCGTGAAGCTATTCGTCTTTATGAAGAAGCCCTGGAGCGTGCAGAAAACGATGAGCAGCGTGCACGCATGAACATGAAGCTCTCAGACAACCACTTCAATATGCGTGATCTGCAGCGTGCACGTACACATGCACGCCGTGCTATACAGCAAAACGCTAATTGGGGTGCACCTCACATAAGAATGGCAGAAATCTACGCGCAGGCTGTTAGCGACTGTACAAGCGGCTCTTTAGACAGAACAGATAAAGTTGTTTACTGGCTCGTTATCGACCACCTCGAGCGTGCAAGAAGAGCAGATAGCTCTGTAGCAAGCCGGGTTGACCGTGAGATCGCTTCTTATGTTGGAGTTACTCCTAATGCAGAAGAGAAGTTCTACATGAATTGGGAAAATGGCGACAGAATCCAAGTCGGTTCTAACCTGAATTCCTGCTACGAATGGATCAGTGAAAGCACCACTGTTCGCTAATTTATGCAGTATTACTCTTTTTGATATAATTTTATTTAAATAAGTTGCTTTACTCCTAAGCACTTGCGATATTTCGCAAGTGCTTTTTTATTTACCAAAAAACGGTTATTACCTTTTATTTTTTGGAAATCAACACAAGTTGATAAACTTAAGATTAGCATAATCCCTCCCCGTCAACGCCCTCCCGACACTTTTACTGCTCATCAGCTGCAATACGCCGACTGAATGTTTTTAGAACCAGGTCTCTATTCTAATGAACACCTGAGGTATTAAAAACCTTCGCATCACCTCGCTGTACCATAATTTTGTTTTCTGCAAAGAGGCAGAGTACAGGCAAATAAATACTTTTGCAAAGCCTTTTATAAGACTACCGAATTATTATACCTCAGCACTACATCAAAATGAAGTTTACTTAGAAGTTAAGCATCGTTTATAACATTTTTGCAGCCCGTCGAAGCAGTATTCCCTATCACTAAATTTAGTTTTGCGCAAATCCTGTAAATGAAATCACTTTTGTTTTCAGGGTTCTCTTAATCGGAAAATCCAGTACGTCTATAATAAGACAAACGATCTTTTCTGACGTTTACAGAGGCGCGTTTTAAAGCGTGTACGACAATTTTTAAAGGCTAAACTCCAACGCTTGGTAGCTAATCAGTTACCCGAATTGTATCCAAATATATACAAGTAAGGGAGAATGCCACCAAACAGAACATTTTACAAAAAACACACTATATGAAATCAAAGAAAAGAAGAAAAAGCAGCGGTAATAGTCCGGGAGGAAGCGGTGCAAACAGCAACCCGAAAAAACGGGGAGTACCAAAGAAAGCGGGCTCAAGACAACCTCAGAAGAGCAATAAACCTACCCTTATACCCGATTTTAATGCTAAACAGGCTCAGCCTGCCGGTCTATACACCGGTGTGCTTGAAATAAATGAAAAAGGCTATGGATTTCTCAGAAAGTTGAATCATGAGTTCACAAAAAAAGATTCCGATCCTTTTGTGCATGTTAATATGGTGCACATGCTCTACCTTAAACCAGGGCTTGTGGTTGAAGGTGAAACTGAAAAAGACCGCAATGGAAATGTGCGTGTTTCAGAAATCAAAACGATAAACAACCGTCCCGTTGTAGACTGGACTCTGGCCAAGCGTTTTGAGCTTCAGACACCTATTATGCCTGTTCAACAGATTAAACTGGCCATGCAGCCCGACGAAATCGAAATGAGGGTAATAGATCTTATCGCACCAATCGGAAAAGGACAGCGGGCCGTAATCGTTGCCCCTCCCAGAACCGGTAAAACGGTTTTGCTTAAGCAAATCGCGCGTTCCATAGATATGTATCATCCCAAAATAGAGCTTTGTGTTCTACTGGTTGATGAACGCCCCGAGGAGGTTACCGACTTTATACGCACAACAAAAGGCAAAGTATTTGCTTCTTCTAATGATAACCCGGTTGAAAGCCATACCCGAATCTCAGAACTATCTTTAGGGTATGCTAAAAGACGCGCCGAAATGGGAGACGACGTAGTATTGCTTATAGATTCGCTCACAAGGCTTGGAAGAGCCTATAACGCGGCTCAAACGGGTTCTGGAAGAACAATGTCGGGCGGACTTGATATTCGTGCGCTGGAAATTCCAAAACGGATTTTTGGATCAGCCAGGAAAATTGAGAATGCGGGTTCACTCACTATTATTGCAACCTGCCTCATCGAAACCAACTCCCGAATGGACGATCTCATTTTTGAGGAATTTAAAGGCACAGGAAATATGGAGTTGGTACTGGATCGTGATCTTGCAAACGACAGAATTTTTCCGGCAATTAATATTACCGCTTCCGGTACAAGGAATGAAGAAAAGTTTATCGAAGAATCTGTAGATGAGCGTAATGTACTACGCAGATACCTCCTGAGAAAAACTCCGCGTGATTCTATGATCAGCCTTATGCAGGTCCTTAAACGTACAACCAGCAACCGGGATTTGCTGGAACAGCTGGCAACTTTATAGCTCTTCTCTACTATACCACTGCTACAATTTTGGAGATTCTGTCTACTTGGCGAATTTAGCCTGAACAAGCCTCTGCCGGATATTTTTACCGAGCAGAGGCTTTTTATTAGCAGTAGTAGCCATCGAATTAGCGTTTATCTTCTTATAAGGTAAGTGTTGTTAAAAAAAGAGTATTATAAATCAAACATAAATTGAAGTTACTGGCACATTCATCACCTTCAACGCCTAACGGCTCAGCATTTCTGCTGCGTGGCTTTTAGTTCGAATTTAAGCAAAAATGGCTTACACGTC
>JAIULZ010000099.1 GCA_022565805.1 Balneolales bacterium | reverse complement strand
GCGATTTTGATCCGACCCAAACCACAGAATCGATCGGCAGCGACTGGGTTCGCGCGAGTGAGCTGGGCATGAAAAATCTACATCGCGTGGTACCAAGCCTGATGGACTGGATGGGCGTTGAAGGTGAAAACTATGATGAGATTAAAATGCGCTACATGCAGATGTATGTGCACTGGGGCCGTCTGACCGAGCGCGTGATCACAGCCATCGGCGGCTCGCGTGAGGAGCATAAGGCTTTTGGTCAGCCCGGTCCGGTCTACACAGCATTGACCAAAGAGGATCAGCAGCGATCCATGGCGTTTCTCGACGAGCATCTGTTTGAAACACCCCATTGGCTGCTGGATAAAAACCTGCTCCGGACATTCGAGCATGTGGGCACCGTGGAACGCGTCCGCTGGTATCAGACTACCGGACTGAATGCGCTGCTGGCACCGCACAGACTGGAGCGGCTGGTAGAGCAACACGCCATGCTGGGTGATGAAACCTACGGCCCGGCCGCGTTCATGGACGATCTTCGGAACAGCATCTGGAAAGAGCTGAACGGAGGCAACAGCGTGGATACCTATCGCAGAAATCTTCAGCGCGCCTACCTGGACAGAATGGAATATCTGCTGACCGAAGCCTCAGCCGATGCGCCAAATCCTCCCGGAGATTACCGTCCCGATATTGGCATGGTAAACCTGAGGACAAGTTTCCATATTCAGCATTCAGATATTCGGCCGCTCGTGCTCGAACAGCTACGGGAGCTGAAATCCGAAGTCGAGCGGGCCGTAAACGGAGCCTCAGACCGCTATACCCGAACCCACTATGCGTATGTGATGAAGCGGCTGGATGGGTTGATTTGATTTGATAAAATGGTTGGGATTTTACTGCGTTACGGGTACATAAAGCACAAATCTACTTTATGTACCCGTAACTTCTATCCGCTATGGTTTCGAAAAAACAGGTCTGTTATTTGTATGTTTTAAGATACAGACACAACTTTCGCAGTCTGATTCAGAGATCTAATACAGTAAGTTTTAGACTATAAAGAACGAAGATTGACATTCGGCCCTTCGTGTCCTTAGCGCCTGCCTTCAGGACCGTACTTCGTGCACTTTGTGGTAAAGACTAATAGACGTTGCTTAACCGCTAAGGAACGCGAAGGTTTGCACGAAGGGCGCGACGGGTTTTGGAGCACACGTATGTACGTAAGTGTTAATTACAGCATTCAATAGATGCCTTTTCGTTAAGCGGCTCAATTAAAATTATCTCCAGCCGTTGAAATGTAGGTACATTGTAATTATATTTTAATAAGTAATTATCTTAACTTTGTAGCTATGAAAACAAAACTTATTCGCATTGGGAATTCACAGGGTATCCGAATACCAAAACCTTTGATTGAAGAAAGTGGAATAACCGGGGAAATTGAGATGATCCTCAGAGACAATGAAATTGTGCTCCGTTCAGCCGAGACAACACGAAAAAACTGGGGAGAGGCATTTGAAAAAATGGCAGAGCAAGGTGATGATACTTTACTTGACCAAAAAGAAATAGAAAAGCCATCCGAATGGGATGAAGCTGATTGGACATGGTAGAACGGAAACAGGTTCAAAGATTTGAAGTTCATCTGATTTCACTGGACCCTGCAAAAGGGTCTGAAATCCGAAAAACCCGTCCCTGTTTAATTATCTCGCCAGATGAGATGAATAAACATATCAGAACCGTAATTATCGCTCCCATGACATCCACAATAAAAAATTACCCAACACGGGTAACAACAACATTCCAGGGGAAAAAAGGCCAGATCGTATTAGACCAAATTCGAACAGTCGATAAAAGCCATTTGGTCAAAAACCTTGGCTCACTCAGCAAAGCAGCCGGTGAGAAAGTACTCGGTGTGCTGCAGGAAATTTTCGCCCCGTAGATTTGTACGCTCAACCAGCGGCTTAATAGAACAAATCCCGATTCAAACTTTTGGAAAAAATCAGCGTTCATTTATTGTCTGTGAGAACTTTCGGGGTTTATCCGTTGCTCGTAAGAGTGTGCCTGGTGTTTGTAATAGTCTCAATCTCTGGCTGCAGAACTAGCGATCCCTACACCTTCCCAAGACATTGCATCGATTCCGGGGACAGTCAAATACAAGTCTATTCAGGTGATAACAGGGACGGCTCCACTTCATCCATACGCGGGTATGTGAGGGCCCCGCTTACACATGGTTCATTACAATACGAGTGGCTTGCGGGAGCAGCTGTAAGGATCGACTCTGTATATATCGCGGCTGATCGACTGGGGATGTTTGAGTACACAGGCATTGCTCCAGGAGTTTACGAGATCGAAGTACAGTTCGTTGGCACAGAGACTGCAAAGACTCGAATAGACATCGAAGAGGGTGAGGATGTTGTGATTGTTGCAACACTATGTCTGGGCGGTGGAATTTGGTCCCCAGCGTATTGAAATACAAGAGAAAATCATCCATCCAAATACAGTATCAATCATCAATAACGCAACTAATGTTCTCCTTTACTCGTAGATCGGCATGGAAAGCGCAGTTTAAATTTCGCTGTAGCTAAATTGTGCGTCAATAACACCGATCAAAAACCTAAATGAAAGCGATACTATTTAAAGAATACGGACTACCGGATGTGCTTGAGGTAGGTGAAACCGCAAAGCCGGTTCCACGTGAGAATGAAGTGCTGGTGAGAATTCACGCGGCATCCATCAATGACTGGGATTGGGGTTTAGTGAGGGGCAAACCATTCGTGATTCGCATGATATTCGGCCTCAAAAAGCCAAAAGTAACTATTCCTGGAGTTGACATTTCAGGAACAATCGAAGCGGTGGGCAGTAAGGTGAGTTCTTTCAAAACAGGTGATGAGATTTACTGCGATCTGTCGGAATGCGGATTTGGGGGATTTGCCGAATACGTTTGCGTACCGGAGGATACATTGACCAAGAAACCTTCAAATATAAGTTTTAATGATGCCGCTGCCCTGCCGCATGCCGGCCTGCTCGCTCTTCAGGGACTTGTGGATAAGGGAATGGTGAAGTCCGGACAGCGTATCCTGATCAACGGTGCCGGAGGCGGTGTCGGAACCCTTGCCATTCAAATCCTGAAACCGTATGGGGTTAAGGTAACCGGCGTTGATAGCGCCGAAAAGCTTGATCTGATGAAATCGCTGGGATTTGACAGCGTGGTGGATTATAAAAAAACGGACTTCACCGATGCAGGAGAAACGTATGACCTCATCCTCGATACAAAATCAAACAGATCGGTGTTTAAATATGCCCGGTCCCTCAAAAAGAACGGCAGGTATGTCACGGTTGGGGGATCGATGTATAGATTGTTTGAAGTGTTAGTTTTGGGTTCGCTCATATCGCTATTCACAAGCAAAAAACTGAGCGTACTTAATCTCAAGCCAAATAAAGGGTTAGACCAGATTTCTAAACTTGTGCAAAACGTCCAAATAAACCCTGTTGTTGATGGCCCCTACGAATTTGAAAAAATCCCTGAGCTAATTCAATATTTAGGTGAGGGCAGACATTTTGGAAAGATTGTTGTTGAAATTGCGAAGTAGCGATGTTGTACAACGTATAGCGCTCATGCCGCAAGGGTGATCAAAAAAATGAAACTAAACGCGAATTGAAATCTGAGCCATGATAATGCGTTAAAAAACAGTTATTACCATAAGACCTGTAATTCCTATTCTCAATGGTTCTAAAAAACAGGTCGCTTTTGTATATTTTAAGATATGTATTAAAGAAAACCTTGATTTAGGATACCCATGATTACCAATCCTGCAATTGACATATTCGACGAACTTCCGCCCGAAGCACAAAAACAAGCAATAGATTTTGTGATGTTTCTTTACGAACGGTACGTTAAGTCTGCTCCTAAACCGAAACACCATAAAGACGACTCATTTTATTTGATAGTATGGTAAAAATAACATCCATACTGCTCTTTGGAGTCTTGCTTATCAGCGGCTGTAGTCTACAGGATGAAGAAGTTCCGCAAAGTAATATTTATTTTGAAATTGAAGTGAACCACATCAAATCTATAGATGAATTTCCGGAGCTTGATCCGCCATGGATTGTAAGACCAACTTCTGTAATCTCGCATGATGATGGGTTTATTTTAATGGATTCTGAGCTAAAGAGAATTCATGTACTGCAGCAAGATGGCACTCTTTTAACAGCGTTTGGCAGAGAAGGCCGCGGGCCGGGAGAACTGCTTGGTGGTTTCCCATTTACTATCAAACAGGAAGTTTCTGTATCCGATATTAATAATGCCCGAAACACCACTTTCGATCTTTCCGGTAACTTTCTGAGGCATGTTATACATGCATCGAATAAGCCGGTTGTAACGGGTCGTGTTCACCCCTGGAAAGAAAACAGGTATCTTACGGCTACCTACTCAATGAACCATAGCGAGTGTATCTTTTTTGAGCTGAATGAAATAGGAGAACTCAAAAATAATTGCTTTGGCAACTACAAAAAGCTTCAATACTCTGAAATCGAATTACTCAAGCATATTGGCAGAAATGGTGCCGTGGGTGATATCCATTTCATTGAACCGGACCGTTTCATGTTTGCGCCAGCTTATTACTATGGAAAAAACTACGTTTATTCGTGGAATAAAAATGAATGGGTTCAGGAAAAAGTTATTAAAGGTTTTTCCTACCATGAAGTGGCCGTAATAGAAAAAAGCGAACACAGAAGAGAGCCGGGCTATGTTTCTATTCAATACGACGGTACTGAGGCCATGATAGCACAAATTTTAAGCAGAAGTTTCGGCTATTACGCGATTGGAAAATATCTATTCCATATCACAAGGCAGCTTATAGATAATGAGGAAATTACCATCATCGAGCTTTTTACCACAGACGGAGTCTACCTTGGCCACCAAAAACAGGATTTCCCCACATCCGCTCAGGGAAAATATGGAATGAGCGTCTTTGAAAACTACCTTGCAATTGTTACCTCACTCGATCTGGATATTTATGAGATTGATATAGATTTTAAAGATTAGAAGAATGAAAATATCTAACTTTCCTAACTTGATTCATAGATCTAATACAGTAAGTCAAAGATTCTATAGAACAAAGATTCACATTCGAACCCTTCGTGTCCTTTGCTATCGTATTTGGTACATTCCCGACTCACTCAGGACAAATTTTGTGATAAAGACCAATCGGAAGCTTAAATAACATGAAAAGAAAAGAAATTTCCGGAATATGTGATTTTTATTTTCAATTCTGAAAGTTTATTCACACATTACACAAATTAAATATTCCTGTACTTCGAACATTTTTGTTTGTCTATCCTGATATCAGATTTACCATCCATCAGACAAGCAATTTCGGCTGGCTTTTAGATACTATTTCTTCGAGAGCCTCCACATTTGAAAGGAAATCAGTTTTTTGCAAGCTGCAGTTTCCCGTTTAACTATTCGAAAATGGATTCGACTTACCTGGTTTTACCGGGCTCTCCAAACAGGATTGGCCATAGTTTCAGGATGATGGCCAAACTGACGTTACAATATTGAACTCTTTATATACTAATCCCAGGATTTTCGAAAGGCATGAACTTGCTTTTTGGTTTTCCTTTTTAGCTTTTTGCCATTTAGCTTTTTGAACTTATGAGTGTTTGAATTTAATAATGGCGTATTTACAGGGTCTGATTACATCATTTTAACACACAAAACGAGGAGGAATGCATTGGAAACACGTTCAACTTTCAAAGCAGATAGTACCGTTGGTGAAGAACAAAGTTACCGATACAAGAGCTACACATTAAGAAATTTCAGAAAGCTACCACAAATTCAGGCTTTGGGCGAAGAAGCCATTTTCGACATGGAAGTTGTTGGTAATGTGTTGCCGTTTAAGGCAAATAATTACGTGGTTGAAGAGCTTATCGACTGGGATAATGTTCCAAATGATCCGATTTTCAAACTTACGTTTCCGCAAAAAGACATGCTTAAAGAGCACCATTTCCAGGAAATGGCTCGTGTTTTACGCTCAGGTGCCGATCGTGCGGAAATCAAAAAAACGGCAGACGCCATCCGCTTGCAGCTAAACCCTCATCCTGCGGGTCAGGTAGAGCTCAACAAGCCTAGCTTAGGCTGTGGAGATTCATTAGACGGCATGCAACACAAATACAGAGAGACCGTTCTTTTCTTCCCTTCTCAAGGACAAACCTGCCACGCGTACTGCACATTTTGCTTCAGATGGCCTCAGTTTGTTGGTATGGATGAGCTTAAATTTGCTATGAGAGAATCGGATGCTTTGGTTGCCTACCTTAAAGAACATCCTGAAGTTACCGATGTTTTGTTTACCGGTGGCGACCCGCTTATTATGAAACCAAAGCTGCTTCGCTCCTATATACAGCCCCTTCTCGACGCCGATTTACCAAATCTTAAAACCATTCGGATTGGCTCAAAATCTCTTAGTTACTGGCCTTATAAATTCACAACCGACAAAGATGCCCGGGAAACCCTGGATCTTTTTCAAGATGTCGTAAATTCAGGTATTCATCTGGCAATTATGGGGCATTTTTCTCACGCAGTAGAGCTTTCTACAAAAGCTGTGAAGCAGGCAATCCGAAATATTAGAGAAACAGGCTGCGAAATTCGAACACAATCCCCTATTCTGGCAGGGATTAACGATACGGCAGAAGCATGGCGGGAAATGTGGCAGGCACAAATTAATCAGGGGCTCATCCCCTATTATATGTTTGTTGTGCGAGATACCGGAGCCCGCCATTATTTTGATATTCCACTGGAAAAAGCGCACGAAATCTACAGCGAAGCCTACAGAAAGCTAAGCGGTTTAGGCAGAACCGTTCGGGGTCCATCTATGTCTTGCAAGCCCGGAAAGGTTCATGTAATTGGAATTACCGAAATTGCAGGAGAAAAATATTTCGTACTTAACATGATACAGGGCCGGAATCCCGAGTGGGCGAACCGTCCATTCTTTGCGAAGTATGATCCGCATGCGGTTTGGATTGATGATCTAAAACCCGCTTTTGGTGAAAAGAAGTTTTTCTACGAAGATGAACTCAAAAGCATGGAGAAGGAAAAAGTAACAAGCGCTATTTCGCTCAGTTAATTAACTTTCTTTCGTAAAATACAAAAGGCTCCGGCAGTTATGCGGAGCCTTTTGTGTTTAGGGAAATGTCTTTCTTTAAGTTTACAGAATACATCAAACTTCAGCAATTTCGCGCAGCTTGCGAAGGTTAGAATCCATCTGCAGTTTCTCAATTACGTCGCTGATGTCTCCTTTCATAAAATCATCCAGATTATAAATGGTGTAGTTAATCCGGTGGTCGGTCATTCTACCCTGAGGAAAATTATAGGTGCGAATTTTCGCGCTTCTGTCCCCGGTTGATACCTGATCTTTACGGTTCGAATCGCGCTCTGCTTTTTTGGCTTCCAGCTCTACTTCGTATAACTTTGTGCGCAGCATTACCATTGCTTTTTCCCTGTTTTTGTGCTGCGACCGCTCCTCCTGGCAACCCACAACAATACCGCTGGGTTTATGCTTAATTCGTACTGCAGAATCTGTGGTGTTAACGTGCTGACCGCCGGCACCTGTGGCACGAAAAGCCTCAAACTCAAGATCTGCCGGATTAATATGAATATCCACTTCTTCAGCTTCCGGCAAAACAGCTACCGTTGCCGCCGAGGTGTGTACCCGGCCCTGAGATTCCGTTTCAGGAACCCGCTGAACGCGATGAACACCGCTTTCCCACTTCATTTTGGCAAAAATATCGGTACCGCGAATCATAAATGAAATTTCCTTAAACCCGCCCTTAGCCGATTCAGACAAATCCATCACTTCTACTTTCCAGCCTTCACCTTCGGCGAATCTGCGGTACATATTAAAAAGATCGCCCGCAAAAATTGCAGCTTCATCGCCACCGGTACCGGCGCGTATTTCAACAATTGCATTTCGGGCATCCTCCTCATCTTTCGGAATGAGCATCATTTTTATGCTTTGCTCCAACTCTTCCGATTTATGAAGTAATTCTTTTAGCTCATCTTTAGCCATATCCAGCAGCTCGCCCGCTTCTTCAGCTTCAATAAGCTCCTTAGCCTCAGCTATGCCGGTTTTCACATCGAGCCACTCATCATAGGCTATAATTATTTCTTTAAGATCGCTGTGCTCTTTACTCAAAGCCTTAAACTTATCCTGATTGCTGTACACAGCAGGATCGCTTAACGCAGTATTTAATTCATGGTATCTAGACTTAAGCTGATCCAGTTTATGCTCAATATTCATACAATAAGGTTGGAATTACAAAAAAATGAATGGAAATGCGATGCTTGATGCTTCTGATTACTCCGGATTTTTTGCGGATTGCCTCACACGATAAAAACGGTTTAACTAATTCTAATACAAGATCTGATGTAATAAAAATAACTCTTAATCAAGACCCAAAAATTATATAGAAAGTCTTGAATCCGTTGTAAAACCGGTTTTCCCAAAGCCTTCTTAAAGCGTATCTTATAAAAAGGTAAAATACGGAAATTTCACGGTCGAACGAACCCATAAGAAATGACAACGCATTTAAAGCTTGAATCAGGTAAAAAAATCGGCATCATTGGAGGCGGTCAGCTTGCCCGTATGAGCGCTTACGCTGCATTCCGCTACGGACTACAAGTTGGCGCGATCTGCTCTCCGTCCGGTAGCGATCCCATGGAACAAATTACCCCGCATATTTTCCGTGGCGGCGTGTCGGATTACGATACACTCATGAAACTTGCCCGCTGGGCAGATGTCATCACCCTTGAAAACGAATTTTTGGACGCCGACATTCTTCAAAAAGTGCAGGATGATAGCGGTACGCCGGTATTTCCATCTCCGGAAACCTTCCGGCTAATAGAAAATAAACGCATCGAAAAAGAAACGTTCAGAGATGCCGGCATACCTGTTGCTGAGTTTGTGGTTCTCAAATCTGAGAACGAAATTGAAAAAGTGGGAGCAAAGCTTGGCTGGCCTTTTATTATGAAATCTTCGAAAGGCGGTTACGATGGGTACGGAAACGCAAAAGTAAGCAACCGGCAGGAAGCTCTTAAAGCCTTTAGCAAACTCGGTGGTGAACAAGGACGAGAAATTATTGCAGAACGCATGGTTCCTTTTACCAACGAGCTGGCCGTTATGGTAGCCATTAACGAACACGGAGCGGTCGCTTATCCTTGTTGCGAAACTATTCAGGAGAGCCATATTTGTAAAGAAGTTCATGTTCCTGCCGGCATCAGCCGTTCTATTCGTGATAAAACCTGCGAAATTGCAATAAAAGCGGCAAAGGCAATTAACGGAAAAGGTCTGTTTGGATTTGAATTTTTTCTTACCCGGCAAAATGAAATTTTACTAAACGAATCGGCACCACGGCCACATAATTCGGGTCACTATTCTATTGAAGCCTGTAATATTTCTCAGTTCGAAAGCCACATCCGCGCAGTTCTTGGCTTACCCCTTGTGGAACCTAAAATGCGTTTCCCGCAGGCTGTAATGATAAATTTGCTTGGAAAAAGAAAAGGAAATGCTGTTTTGGAATGGGATCAATCGCTCACAAATACTACCGACCGCGAAGCGCATCTTCACGTATATGGCAAAAAAGACAGCCGACCTGGCAGAAAAATGGGCCATATCACCCTTTTAGGCAATAATGCCGGTACCATTGCCGAAGAAGCCCGCAAACTGGAACAATCTATTTTATTGTGATGTGTTCCTTGACCGGAAATTCCAAAAGAATTAATTAAGACACCACTTATCTCTTCTAAAGAATGAACAGCAATTCGGAAACAAAAGAGCAAAAAGCAATTGTGGGAATCATAATGGGCAGCGACTCCGACTGGCCCGTAATGCGCGATGCCGCTGAAATCTGCAAGCAATTTGGAGTTCCGGCCGAAACCCGGGTTGTTTCTGCACACCGCACCCCCGACCTTATGGCAGAATACGCAAAAGAAGCCTCAGGCCGGGGTATTCGGGTGATAATTGCCGGAGCTGGAGGCGCAGCTCATCTGCCCGGCATGGTGGCCTCCTACACCACCCTGCCCGTAATAGGAGTTCCGGTACAAACCAAAAGCCTGAAAGGCATAGACAGCCTGCTTTCTATTGTGCAAATGCCGAAGGGCATTCCGGTTGCAACCGTTGCCATCAATAACGCAGCCAACGCGGGTCTTTTGGCAATACGCATACTTGCAGCAACAAACTCTGAACAAGATCAAAGCCTGAGTTTAAAAATACGTGATTACCATACCCAAATGGCGCTTGAAAGCCAGCAAAAAAACGAGAACCTAATCTGATTTTGGGGATTCTAAAAAAGCAAAATACCTAAAAGAAAAGCGCACCACTTATGAGTGATGCGCTTTTTTAATTCCATGATAGAAGAATTAAAACCTGCTGTATTCTATTGAATTTGCGACTGAATTACGGTTTTTATGGATTGGTATTCCCGGGCAGGGCCGCTGGAACCTTGTTCCGTTTTGTAGAAACTTCCGTCTGGCTGAACATAAACCTTATAAGGTATTCCACGAATTTCGAGCTTGGAAGCAAGCTCGTTGTTATGCACAAACACAAATTCATAATCGTTCTGGGAAATAAACCTGCGCACAACTTCTTCAGTGTCGGACCAGCCCGGCGAAACAGCCAATACAACAAAATTATCGGGAAAATCATCCTGTAGCTGCTGTAAGGTAGGCATTACGGCTATGCAAGGCCCGCACCAGGTTTCCCAAAAATCTATCAGCACTGTTTTTCCGGCAAAATCGGCTAAAGTAAACTCGTTACCGTCCCAATCCGTAAAAACGGCATTTTCTACCGCGCTAATTTGTTGCTCGGTCAGGCTGCTATTATTTTGCGCCACAGCGCTGACTGTAGAAAAAGCCAAAAGGAGAAAAAGGGTAAGGAAATATTTCAGCATGGTTTTAAAATCTGTTGTAATTTCTAATTGCTTGAGCCGCAAATTCTGATATTTACAGAAGAATGTAGCTAAATCGGTTAAGTATTTTAACCTGTAATACTTACCAGTAACGGTAGATTGATTGTTGCGAATTGTTTATATGAGCAGATAACGAATCGTAACAGACTTTCGTTTATGATGTTAGAAGGTTTTTGAGAGCCTTCAACCAAACAGAATAAACGGCCAAATCAGCTAAACATATCTTTGATTCTCGAAAAGAATCCATTGCTATTTTCTTTCTGCGTTAGCGGATCAAAATTAGGTGCTTCTTTCAACTTTTGAATAATCTTCTTCTCAGCATCGGAAACCTTCGTTGGTATATACACATTTACCTTTACGAACTGATCTCCCCTTGCGGTAGAATTGAGTCGTTGAATTCCTTTTTCTTTCATTTTCAACAGCTTCCCGGATTGTGTTCCCGGCTCTACTTTAAGACGTGCTTTGCCTTTTAAAGTAGGTACTTCCACATCTGTACCCAGAATTGCATCGGCAATGCTTATTTGTAAATCATAGAAAATATGATCTCCCTCGCGCACAAAATATTCATGCTCCTGCTCTTCGAAAATAACGATAAGACTGCCGTTTTCTCCACCGCGTATACCTGCATTTCCTCTACCGCTTAGCGTGATGTAATTGTTGGTTTTTACACCACCCGGAATTTGAACAGAAATTGTTTCTTCTCCTTTAACGCGACCTTCTCCTCTACATGATTTACATTTATTGCGAATTGTGCGGCCTTCCCCATTACAGGTATGACACGGCTGTACATTTACAAACGAGCCAAACATAGTACGAGATACCTGTCTCAATTCTCCAGTACCGCTACAGGTAGAGCAGGTCATGTAATCTTCATCTGTTTCTGCGCCGGTACCGTTACAGGAATCGCATTTAACATACTTTTTAATTCTGAGCTTTTTCTCGGTACCAAAGGCAATTTCTTCGAGCGTAAGACTCAGCTTCATTTTCATATCGCTGCCGGGTACTCCGGAAGATCTTCGACCACGGCCTCTCGACTGACCTCCTCTGCCGCCGAAAATATCGCCACCACCAAATATGTCGCCGAAACGATCGAAAATATCCTCAATATTAATATCCTGCGAAGAAAATCCGCCGCCTCCGAATCCACCGGCGCCACCATTCATTCCTGCATGGCCATATCGGTCGTAACGCGCTCTTTTCTGATCATCTTTAAGGACTTCGAATGCTTCTGCAGCCTCCTTAAATTTTTGCTCCGCAGCGGGGTCATCCGCATTGCGATCCGGATGATACTGCATTGCTTTTTTACGGTACGCTTTTTTTATTTCGTCTGCTGAAGCCTCTCTACTGACATCCAGCACTTCGTAGTAGTCCCTTTTACTCATAAATTTTATTCGCTAACAATAACTTTTGCATGACGGATTATCTTTTCGCCAAGCTTGTAACCCGGCTCCAGTACCTGTAAAACCACATCGCTACCTGTTTTACTATCGGGAGCGGCCTGCTTCATTAATGCATCGTGTAGCTCAACATCGAAGGGTACACCGGTTTCATTTACCGATTCTATACCTGTTTTTTCGAGAATATTTTTAAACTTGGTATAAACCATTCGAACACCTTCTGATAAAGAATCTTTCTGTCCCTCTGGCAATGCGTTTATCGTACGTTCCAAATCATCAAAAACCGGCAGAAATTGAATAACAGACTGTATTTTTGCATCATCGAACATCTGTACCCGTTCGCGCTGTGTTCTGCGCTTAATATTTTCAAACTCAGCGGCCTTACGTAGAAGCTTATCTTTTAGATCTTGATTTTCAGATTTCAGACGCTCGTTCTCAGCGAGTAAATCGAGAGCTTCGGTAGAATTTGGAGCCTCTTTGTCAGGGGTTGTATTTTCTGCATTTTGTTTTGCTTCCTGCTGATCCAGCTTTTCGGCTGAATCTTCTGCCTGCTGAGTACCGTTATTTACGGCTTCAGAAGTGTTATTTTTTTTGCTCATAAGTATACTTAGTTAATTATTTCTTTGTTTGAGTAAAAGAGTGTCTTGTAAAGAGTCTCTTTCAATCAAACAAAGCTTCAACCAATAAATTAAAAGGATTAACAAAATAAAGGAATCATCCTGTGGCATTGATATAAACAAATTTCATACCAATTGAGGTAGATATACAATGTTTTATTTTCCAAAAAGAAATTTGTGATAAGAGGCCTTTATCTGCGCACTAAACACAAAATAAGGCTTCTTAAACAACCCCTCTCTGAGGTTCTGAAAAATTGTCGTGATGTACTGGCAGACAACCCATTTAAAAGGAATCAGAATCGGGTTCGAACCTTAGTTTACCTTATGCTCATTACGTAAACTGATTCGGCTTAAATTGCACACCATATCCCACAAGCAAGGCTCTTTCTGGTAAATCGTTGAAAAATGTACCCATCACCAGAGCTATAGCCGACTCAAATATTTTTAAATAAAAAGAAGAAACCTGCAGAGATCAGGCTTCATTAAATATTTCTATCATATTTCCATCAGGATCTGATATAAATAAAAAACGTCCATTTTTCCTGTTAGCGGGGCCGCTCAAAATCGTAACCTCATTTTCTTTCATAAAAGAAGCAATTTCGTCTACGATTTCCGGCTTTGGAACCGTAAACCCGAAATGATCTACGCGGTAATCTTTAGAATCTCTGTTGTAGCTTGTTTCTGCCTCTACCAATACGATAGAATCTGTACCAATACGGTATACCGCCATGCTACGTCCCATTTTCTTTTCCAGCTTAAAGCCTAGCAAGCCACCGTAAAATGCTTCAGCGCGTTCTATCTCATTTACTCTTAACGTGATGTGGTTCAGGCCCGTGGGCTTAAAGTTTTTCATACTCATAGTTAGTGCTATATTTAAATAATGTGTGGTAAAAATAAAAAACGTATAAACCGAATGGTGCCTTTATTGCTCATTACATGTTAGACACAGGCATCAAAACTTTAGTAAAATAATTTTTCCTGTTTTTGCCAGATGTTTTTTTCGAATACTACCTATTATGAAACAATGGTGCTGGCCCCCATAAAATCAATCAAAAACCATTTCGGCTAGTACATACAACCAGCAGGAATACGAAAAAGTAGTCCTTACTTAATCTGAAGTTGCAGTACGCATAACAATTGATGCGAGACTTTACGTTTCTTATTCATAAGATACGACATAAAGCGCAATTGCGTTTATTTCTAGAAGGCTTTGAAAAACCACTCTTTTGCCCGCCTTCTTCCTTGGAGCAAAAATAAAATCCTCGAATA
>JAIULZ010000098.1 GCA_022565805.1 Balneolales bacterium | reverse complement strand
AGCTGTTGGCAGCTGTACCAGCGGCACTACCACAACGAACACCGTTTAATGGCTCCACAACCTGAGATACGGAATGGGTAAGAACTACTTCATCATTAAGTATGCTCCGGTTAATAAAGCTGCTTTCCTGCTGTGATGCCATGTTGCCTCTGCCCGGTCTCATAGACGCTGGCGGAGTTGTGTTTAAACTAAGCTTAGAGCTTCCAACATGTCTGCTCTGTGTAGCGGCAGCAGACTCAACTTCTGTTACTTCTCCCACTGGATTAACCAAACGGCTGCTTTCAGCCACAAGGCCACCACCAAGGCTATAGTTTAGCGGAGCAACACCCACGTTAGATAGTGTAAAGCTAACCGTTCCGTTACTACCCTGGTTAACTTCTACAACTAAAGAAGAGGGATCAAATTCCAGAACACCCGGGTCTACACCATCTCCGGAGAGCGAAACAACACCTGTTCCACCATTACTTTCTACGATGAATTCACCACCTTTGGCGCCAGAAGAAACCGGAGCAAAAGTTACGGTGTAAACAAGGGATTCGCCAACGGGGAGTTCCGCAGTAGAAGGGCCTTCTACAGAAAAATGATCACTTTCCACGCCAGCTGCAGTAATTACAAGTACATCAGAACCAGTGTTGGTTACGGTAACATCCTGAGATGCGCTTTCACCTACTACCACTTCACCAAAGGCAAGTGATTCTGGTGATACAGAGATTTCGGGAGTTCCTTCTACCGTTAACATCGCCACTACACCAAATTCTGGTGTTTCAGGATCGTTGCTCACGATTTCAAGGATATCCATATACTCGCCACCAATAAGGCCCGCAGCATCTATGGTTAGCTCAACTACCTGAGACTCACCAGCAGCAAGCGAACCTGATGCAGGTGATGCGCTTGTGATAAACGGAGTTGTTCCGGCCACACCTTTCAGGGTGATGCTTCCGGTCCATGTACCGCCTGGTGAGGTCGTCCATGCATTACCGATCGAAACATACAATCCGGATACATCTAGCGGAGTTGGAATAACAACTGGTTCATTAACTGGTGTACCCGGGGTACCAGTAGTACCACCAATCCAGTTTATTCTCGGGGTTGCCCCATAGTTGGTAAATCCACCAACCTGCAGCACTACGGTAGCCGGATCGATAGTACCACCACCGCTAATGTCTACCGTGGTGAACAATATGCCAAAATCGCTGGCCCACGTACCGCCTTCAGCTGCATCAATTACGAAATCAGGATCAATTTCTGTAAGCTCGCCGTTCAGGTCGAAAGCCACCGTAATGAACTGCGCCCCTGTAAGTGTAAGGGCTTCGAATTCAATAAGGAAACCATCATCTGACATAAGACCAGCATCTGCTGTATTAGCTCTGCTATTCTTTACATTAGACGAAGTTTGCTCTGCTTTAGCCGCTTCATAGTTGGCAATAAGCTCACGAATTTCCGGTGAAGTACGGTTTAGTGTACCACGAATGTATTGATCCAGAATAAAGCGCTCGTAATTAGCCTGAGCTGCTTCAGCTGTTCCATCTTCTACAGAGTAGATGTGGCGAATCATGCGGTTACGCACGGCATCCATTGCGCGGTCGTTACCATTTAGGATACGATCCATTATAAAGTTAGGCATCGCAAACTCGAGTATTCCAGAACCATCGTTGGTAATGGTTACATCAAAAGTAGTTGATGCATCGGCTGCGAGCGTTAGCTCGAACTCTTCCGGATCTACGGCAAAGATCGGCTGATCTACGCCCTGTCCGCTTAGCGCAACCGTTTTAACCGGATCAATAACACTTGTGCTGTTTACAGTAAGTGTACCGCTGAAAGAAGCAACAGAACCAGGTGCGAAGGTAACATCAATAACTGAACTCGCGCCCGGTGCCAGAATAAAGGCATCACCAAAAGTTGTGGTGAAAGCGCTGTTATCCGAAGAAACGGAAAGCACGGTTAAGTTAGATGTTCCGGTATTGGTAAAAGTTAGCGGAAGCGTACGATCGAAGCCTTCCACTACTGCACCAAATGCAAGTGAAGATGAGCTTAATGTAAGCACCGGACCTGTAACAGCCGGAGATACTTCAAGCGCAACGGGTACAAGAATTAAGCCGTTTGCCGGGTCATTGCTTGTAATACGAATATTGTAATCGTAGTTACCAGGAGTTAGACCAGCTGTGTTTGCAGATACCAGCAGGTTTTGAGCACCACCTGGCGCAACGCTTCCTTCAGTAGGAGATACGCTAATTGCGAGCTGCGGATCATCGCCATTGCCATTTGGCTGGCTGATGCTGACTTCATCGATACCGATATAATCAGAATTGTTTCCTGAAGGACCGCCCGACTCAACAAAATAACGGAATGCGAATCTACCGGTTGTAGCTCCGGATAGACCTTCAACGGTTAATACGTACTCTGTCCATTCTTCCGGATAACCGCCTGCAGAATAGTTGGGGTTAATATCAAGAAGCAGAGTAGCAAAATCGCCTACGTTTTCTGGAGAACTACCAGCATTTGTACTGCTTCCTTCGGTGCTCATACGAACCTGAAGCCTATCCTGGAACTGGCTTGCAACTCTTCTGGTGTAGAACCTGAGCTCTGTACCATTTTGAAGGGTTACTTCCGGGGTAATCAACCAGCTGTTTATGGTATTGTTACCCGTTGTATTATTAAAGTTCGCTGAAATATAGTGGTTCGGCTCGCCGCTGAAGGCTGGGAATGTTCCCGGACTACCTTGCGACCAGCTTGTTGAACCGGCAGGGTTACTCAGGTTTTGGATAGACCAGCCTGCGCCCGGCAGAGTTGTAACATCTGCAAAGCCTTCTGCAAGTTCATCTATCGCCATAAGACCCGCGGCCGGCTGCACATTGGCATCGGCCTGAATATTTGAAGGAGCATTAGGTCTGTATCTGCTACCGCCCTCTACGGTTGCAAAATTGCTACGGATACCAGGGTTATATGCTCTTGCTGCTGCATTTTCAACAACAATGCTAAATTCAAGGGCTTCGCCACCTGCATTACTTAACTCAAGGTCTTGTGAATCTGAAGAGCCTTCACCAAGAGAGAAAGAAAGCGATGCAGGATCTACAACCGCAACAGGATCATCAACTGGTGGGGTATCATCGGCAATACCTGTCAACGAAAATGCAAGAGCCGCAAATGCTGGGTTTACCCCAGTAAGATCTGCCCATTCGGGGAATGCACCACCAAAAGCTGCGCCAGGGGTAATAATTTTGGCAACTTCCAGCTGTTCAGGAGCTCCTGCATACCAGTTCCAGCGAATATTACCGGCAGTAGTACCTGCCTGGGAAGTGTGGAAAGCGAGCCAGTACTGACCAGCAGGTAATACAAGGCTATCGTCAAGCTCAAAAACATTTAGGGAAATATTTCCGCCCGGTGCTAAAACAAGAGCATCATCGCCCTGCTCAGCTACATAAGACCAAACTGCGGCCTCAGGAGAAGTTTCCGGGTTGCCAGCGGGAACACCACCTGCATCAGGGAAAATATACCAACCTGTATTTGTAATCTGACTCGGGGTAAATCCATTAGCATAGAAACCGTTAACGGTTATTACCGTAATTTCAGTTTCAGAAGCGAGGCCAAAGTCATCGGCAGAATATGCGCCGGTTCCGCCTTCTAAATCAGCAAAAAAGCCCGAAACGATGCCATTCGTACCATTAATTGTCTGTTCCCAGACAATTTCGCCAGGAACTGGTTCTGGTTCGTCGGCTTCCAAAATAAACTCGATAGTACCACCCCATGTACCGGTTGGTGAACCATTCCATCCATTACCATAATATACTGTAAGACCATCCATATCAAGCGGTTGAGCCAGCTCTACAAAAGTCGTTACCGGGTCGGTACCATTGCTGCCACCAGACCAGCTAACCCGAGTTGCCGCTCCATAGTTAGTAAAGCCACCAACCTGCAAAACACGCTCACCGTTTTCAAAATCACCATCAATGAATAACAGCGCAAAGTCGTTAGTCCATGTACCACCCTGCATGTCTATAGGGAAAAAGTCTGGGTCAAGTGCAAAAAGTTGGCCTGAAAACATTTCGTCTATGGCTTCAAACTCACCGCCTGCAAATGGAACTTCAGGAATTTCAAACACGAAATCTTCACCACCGCCCCCAGCATTTACACCAGCAATCATTACTTCATCTATTGCCCACCACCAGTTCCAACCACTGGCATCATCAAATACAAAACGCAACCACAGGCTTTGGTTACCTGCAACGGCTTCTGTTATATCATAAACCTGCTCAATTCCCGGGCCGGGATAACCTGTACTAGCGGCATATTCTACTAACAGCTGCCAGTTGTCGTTATCAAGGCTCCACTCAACACGGCCACGTTGTGAACCGAGATGTCTGTAAGAGTGGTTGATTATAAAGCTAACTTCAGAAAGCCCGGAAATATCAATTTCATCGGTTGTTAGCGTTGTATTAACATTACCTGCGCCAGAACCCGCTGCATCGCTATCAGCAATCACAAAGTTCGTGAACTCACCTGTAAGACCACCACCAGGTTGGTTAGTTTCCCAAACAAAGCTTGTGCCTGAGTTATCTGTTACCGACCAGCCATCAGGAATTCCATCTTCAAAGCCTGTAGACCAAACTATTTCTGAATTAAGCAAACCCTGACGAAATAACGAACCTGAGCGAGATACAGCTGCAAGTTCATTTACGCGATTCATGAGCGCTTGCTCAGTAGCGCTAAGTTGCGTTAGCTGCTTGTTCAAAACCTGACCGATGAGAGAAAGCTCATCAATCGTAAATGTTGAAAAAACCTCAGGAGAAATTGAAGAGAACATCTCAATTTCTGCTTGCGAGAAACGATTTACGATCGCTTGTCTGTCTGGCGTCTGCACGCCATTCTGACCTATAGTCAGCGTATTTCTTTCCCGCTCAGCCGTGAGACTTGTGCCCGAAGACTGCGCAAAAGCAGAAACAGGAAACAAGCACATCACCAAGAGAAGAACTGCGGATACAAACGCATATTCCTTCAAACTGTAGTGAAAGTTATTCATAATTATTTGAGTTTAATGTATAGATGACCAAATGAAAGTTTGCCTTGGCAGTTAGAAAGGCATCTTTAATATAAGTTAATGTCTGTAAAACAAAAATGGGGTGTAATTTTTATTTCGAAAACTTTCTTCTACACAAGAAATCGGCAGAAAAACTCTCAAAGTATTGTTTTTTAACATATAATTAATTGTTTCCATGATCCAACAAGCCAACAATTCCTTGAATTAACATCTTTTTGTGCTAAACCGGATATTTCGAATAGAATATTTTATCTAAAAAAATCGACTCTTTTTTACCCTGAACAGCAAAAGAGAAGCAAACGCAAAAAGAACACAAATAACCTTATAAAAAATAGTTTTATCACATTTTATTAAAAATAATAAGGCTAATACTCTTTTTTAATTAATTTTATAACGCAATAGTTTTAACACAAAACCATCTACCGAAAGACTTCCAAATAATTGGAGAAACAGATTTATTTATTTTATTTAACATAATATTATTGACCGTTGAAGAATAAAAACAAGCACTGCTTTTGCAGAAAAAGCCAACCAAATACATTTTTAAACTAACGCGACTATCATTTTTATAGGAATTAAGTATATGTTAATCATCATATAATAGAAAATATTAAGGAGCATTACTTTCCTTCAATAAGCAATAATTTTATAACAAATCTTTGAGTTTATCGCATTTTAAAGATATCCCGTCATAAATTTATTAACATGATTTATGATTGAAACTGCTTATAGCTCTTTTTTATTTACATATAAATCTATTTTCTCGAATATCCGAGCCTCAAAACAGCCGGGGTATTGTATTTTTAATTTCACAATCCCACACGTTCTGTTTCAGGCGCTGGCGCATATTCTCTTTTCTTTTGAAAAACCAACTACCCGATTGCGGCACCTTTTGAGATGATCTTTAGTTGAATTTTCTCATTAAAGCTTCCTGCACACAATTATTGGGTCCTTACTTGGTTCTGCATTCTTTACTTTATCCCTTAATTACAGATAAGGGTGTTTGCTCTATTGGCTGAACAACTTGGTTTTTTCGTAGTATAATGCACACACCGTGGCACTTTCGATTAGTTTATTGTGGCTTTCGATCTCTCTTTTTTAATTCTTTTCTCAATCAGATTTCTTTATGTCTTTTCCCGATTTTGATGGGCTCTACGAATGGTTTATGGGCTTGGGAGAGCCCTATGGGGTAAATCCCGTGATTTTTGGATCAATTTATATTGGCGCTATTCCATTTTTCTGGATTGCCCTTGGGTGGCTGGTTAGAAACCTTAAACAAAAAAAGTCTGTGGCCGGGCCGGTAATTATGGCCTGTTGCTGCGCTGTTTCGGCTTATGTTTATTTAATTATCGCCGGCGAAAATGTGCCGCTTTGGGTTTATTTCCTGGTTGCACTTATTGTTGTTTATGCCGTGTATTCTACCCTACAAAAAGTAAAGCAGAAAAAGCTGGAGGTGAGTCGTGAAGCATGATTATGACCTTATTGTAATTGGTGGCGGGGCTGCAGGCCTTACGGCATCTGGTGTGGGCGTAAGTTTTGGCGCCAAAACGCTTATGATTGAAAAAGCCCGGCTTGGAGGCGATTGCACATGGTATGGATGCGTGCCCAGCAAAATCATGCTTAATCTGGGCAAAAAAGCTGCTATTAGCGGCAGGGTCGTTACATCTGCCGAAATCCGCAAAAAACTCGATCATATTCGCAACGAAATATATAAGGATGCCGATCACCCCGATAAGTTTCGGGCTATGGGAATGGATGTGCTTGAGGGCGACGCAAGCTTCACAGGAAAAAACTCCATTGTGGTGAACCTGCCAGATGGTGAGTCACGGGAAATATCAGGTAAATATTTTTGCATTGCTTCCGGTGGACGCGCCTTTGTGCCTCAGATAGACGGCATTGACAAGATTCCATATCTCACTAATCACAATTTATTTGAGATGCAGGAGCTGCCCAAAAGTATGATTATCGTAGGCGCGGGTCCTATAGGTACCGAGATGGCGCAGGCTTTCAATCAGCTTGGAACGCAGGTTACCGTTATCGACCGGGGTTCCCGAATTATGCCCAAAGACCATCCGGAGCTGGCAGACAATCTGCAAAAGATCCTGGAAAATGAAGGGATCACTTATTTCTTTGATGCCGAACTTAAAGCCGTAAAGGGAGATAAAAGCTCGATTACCGCTACCATTTTCCAAAAAGGGGGAAATCAGGATTTAAAAGCCGATAAGATTCTTTTTGCAACCGGCAGAAGACCAAATATTGAGCAGCTTGGTCTGGAAAAAGCGGGTGTTACATTTATTACAAGTGGAATCGTAGTAAATACCGGCTGCAGAACAAGCCAAAAAAATATTTATGCTATTGGTGATGTAGCCGGTAAATATCAGTTTACGCACATGGCCGAGCACATGGCAAAAGTGGCCATCACAAACGCGCTCCTTAAATTTCCTATGAAAATAGACAGCAAAAATATTCCCTGGGTTACCTTTACAGAGCCCGAGCTTGCCCACGTGGGGCAATCAAAAAAGGAGTTAGACGAGCAGGGTATTAACTACCATACTTACCGGTTCCCCTATTCTATGATCGACAGAGCTATTACCGATGACAAAACTGAAGGCTGGATTTATATTTACGCCAAAAAGTGGAATGGTAAAATTCTGGGGGCCGATATTTTAGGGGCTCATGCCGGCGAGCTAATTAGCCAATATGGCCTGGCTATGAAGAACGGACTTACCCTCAGAAATATAGCCGACACCATTTATCCTTACCCGAGCTATGCTCTCGGTGCGCGGAGAGCGGCAGATCAATGGTACATCCAAAACCAAAGTGCCGGTCTGGTAAAATGGATTAAGCGTATATTCGGTTATCGCGGACCCTTGCCCGATGTGTCTGATTCCGACAGAATCGTTTAGAATTATATATTCATAAGATTCCTTTTCTAAAATAGTGTGCGTAGTTGCTTTCATTTAGCAGTGGCTTACCCAATTTGGCCAGCATCAGTTTTCAATTCGCGGTTTTTCGCAATTAGCCTATCCGGAAACGATATTCTCTGCACAATATGTTCTTATACTGGTACGCCTGATGTTTTTGAAAACATTTATTTAGCTATAAATTAATTTTACCTGAATAGTAGTTGTCAAAAAATGACAGATACCCTTTAGATTTTTTCTTATCCGGTTACTCAGATCGTAAGATCGTATTTTCCAATTTTGGGATTATTAACTTTTCCACCTTTCATTCCGAAGAAAATATTCTTCCTTCATTCATTAAATTAATCGTTTTTTCCTTACATGCTTGTATATCCCGGCTCTGCCTTTGAAAAACTTGGCTATTATGCAGTAAAAGAATCCGTATCTACGTATTTACGATCGGAAATGGGTTTCGAAGAATTGGAAGCTATGAAGCCTGTATCTGGTATAAAAACCATACAAGCAGAGCTTAAGCGATTAAACGAAATGATGCGTCTGCAGCAAGAGGAATCGCATATCCCTTTCGCTCATCCATGGGATGTTCGTGATGCCGCAAAAAAATCGCGCGTCAAAAGAGCTATATTGGATCCCGAGAGCTTGCACAAAACCGGGCTTTTTTGCTCTACATGCCGTATTCTGAAAAAATTCATTATGTCTAAGTCGGCGAATTGTCCCGCTTTGGCAGAACTTGCGCAGTATTTAGTGCCGCTTAAAGAGCTTGAGGATGAAATAAGCCGGGTCATTTCGGAACACGGAGCCGTAAAAGACAACGCTTCCTCCGAGTTGAGACAAATTCGAAAAAGCATTGCTTCTCGAAAAAACGACCTTCGTTCTACCATGGACCGCATCATCCGTAGTATGAACAAGGATGGCTATCTGGCCGAATTTGAGGCTACAATTCGCAATGGTCGCATGGTTTTACCGGTTCGGGCAGAGCATAAGCGCAAAATTAGCGGATTTGTGCAAGACGTTTCTGCCACTGGACAAACCGTTTACCTCGAGCCTGCGGAAGCGCTGCATATAAACAACGACATAAGAGAACTCGAACAACAAGAGAGGCGTGAGGTTGAGCGCATACTCATGGAATTAACAGCCAAAGTTGGGGATCAGTACTCTTTTCTCATAAGTAATGCGGCAAACATTGGTCAGTTTGATTTATTGATAGCGAAAAGCTCATTTTGCACTCGCCTTAATGCAATCGTGCCAGCTCTGAAAGAACAATCGGTTATTCATCTGCGAAATGCAAGAAACCCGGTACTCATTCTCAAACAGCGAAAACTACCCAAAGACGAACGGGAAACCATCATCCCGCTTAACCTTACTCTGGAACAAGAGGAAAAGGGCATTATAATTAGCGGCCCTAATGCAGGCGGTAAATCTGTGAGCCTAAAAACCGTTGCTCTCTTACAAATGATGGTGCAGTCTGGCCTTGCAATAACCGCAGATGAAGATACCATTCTACCTGTTTTTGGCAGTCTTTTCCTGGATATGGGTGATGATCAGTCCATCGACAACGACCTGAGCACCTTCTCCAGCCGCCTTACCTGGATGCGCGAAACGCTCGCCAAGGCCGATGAAAACAGCCTCATATTGATTGATGAAGCCGGCACTGGCACAGACCCAGAAGAGGGGGTCGCTTTATATCAGGCGTTTTTGGAAGAATTATATGAAAAAAACTGCACCATGATAGTTACCACTCATCATGGCAATCTTAAAGTATTCGGCCATAACCATCCTGCATTTGCAAATGCATCTATGGCTTTCGACCAAACCCGCTTAACGCCCACCTATCAGTTCGTAAAAGGTGTTCCCGGCAGTAGCTATGCTTTCGAAATAAGCAAAAGGCTGGGCCTAGACGACAAGCTTCTCGAGCGTGCCCGGAACCTTATCGGAAGTTCAAAAAACAGACTGGAGTCTCTAATCCTCGACATGGAAGGTCAGAAACAGGATGCATCACGCCTGAAAAGCGAGGTGTTTCAGGAGAAAGTTAAGCTCGAAAAACTGATGAACAGCTATGAGCAACGGCTTAAAACCCTAACAACAGAACGAGACAAGCTCCGGGAAAAAGCGCTGAACGAAGCCAAAACCATAATGGATTCGGCCAATGCCCGAATAGAAGAGGCCATACGCAAAATTGTTGAAAGCAAAGGCGATAAAAAGAAAATCCGGGAAATTCGATCAGAAATTGAGCAGGCTAAAGAGCAAACCGAACAAGACTTGAAGGAAACTGCTACTAAACGCAAGAGTAAAAACCTTTCAAAAAAAACGGATCCTCCGGTCGTGGGTGATACCGTTGCTTTAGACGATGCCCGCTCTGCAGGTGAGCTGCTGGAAATAAACGGTAAACAAGCCGTTGTACTCGTAAATGGCCTGCGAATAAAAACGAACTATAACCGACTCGTTAAAACAAATAAAGAGCCGCAAAAGAAAGAACCTACGTTTAAAATGGAGCATTTTACAGAGGCAGACTCAACTCCAAGGATAAAACCTAACCTGGATTTAAGGGGATTGAGGGGAGAAGAAGCCGTGAATGAACTCACCTATTACATAGACCGCGCTGTACAAACAAGGCTAAGTAAAGTTGAAATAATACACGGTAAAGGCGATGGAGTGCTAAAAAAGAGAGTACACGAAATTTTGTCCGGTAGAAAAGATGTACGATCATTTGAACTGGCACCCTGGGAGCAGGGCGGGCCCGGTTGCACAATTGCAGAATTACAGTAAGTAGCCTGCAAGGCTCATTATCGGGACTTGTTTTCTTTCAATAAAAATTTCATCTCAACAGCCTTAAACCACTCTGCTCCAATATATTCTATAATTTTGTTTTCTGGCAACAACCAAGGCCCAGAAAAAACTATAAATATATATTTTTCAATAATTTAGAATTCAACCAATAGACCCCAAAAGAGCTCCATGAAGCAACAGAGGCTCTATTTATTAAAAAATACTAATACTATTTGTCGAAAAATCAATGGGTTTCATCGAAACCGGCTAAAAATTGCTTATTGATGTTCTTATAATGTATTCAGATAAAA
The DNA here is from genome assembly GCA_022565805.1 of Balneolales bacterium. Classification (GTDB taxonomy): domain Bacteria; phylum Bacteroidota; class Rhodothermia; order Balneolales; family Cyclonatronaceae; genus Cyclonatronum. Next base: position 3,178 of record JAIULZ010000098.1, on the reverse strand, counting down.
AGATTAGAAAAAAGTGGTAGTTGAGACTGTTCTAATGAATAAAGACGCTCCGTGGTTTAGACCAGCATCTCCCCAAAAATTAAGTTTCAAGCACTATAAAAAACAACACTATATAAAAAACAACACTATACGGTTATGATCAGACAAATAAAAAATATCGCTATCGCAGGTATAATGCTAGCAGTAGTTGCAGCATGCGATTCAAAAATGACCTCTTTCGACGATGATAATATTTCTTTTGGAGACTTAGTCGTTTCTGAAAGCTTTACGTGGTCGAATGCCAAACACATAGACCTTAATATCAATTTCCCGGACGATTCTTTGGTCGGTAGCATGCTGGAAGTACGTAATACTGACGGCGCTTTACTCTCAAAACTTCATATTACAGAAGGTGGAATAACATACAGCCAACCCATTCCATCACATATTGAAGAACTTGTACTTTTCCACCCTGCTTCTCAAACCGAGCAGCTTATTGATGCCCGTTCTTCTGATGTCGAGTTCAACGGCGCTTCTTCAAGAGGTTTTGACCCGTTTACTGTAGATGAAGGCGATGCAGATTTGCAGTCGTTCAGTATTATAAACCGCTACCACATGTGGGAAGATCTGTGGCCGGGTTTTGGTGATTATGACTTCAATGATTACGTATTGCGCTCTGTCGAAGTGTATGCCCGTGATGCACAAAACAGAATTACAAATGTAGATGTAAGCATGACACTCGTTTCAATTGGTGCTTCTAACTCATTTGGTCTTGGTGTGCAAGTATTTGCCGGTACAGACGCAACCAGAAGATATCTGCCTACAAATAGCATCGTATTCGACACTATTACCAATGATCCTTTAGCCAGCAACACTGGTCTAATTACCCAAAATCTGAAAGACCATACTCCAGAGTGGAATACTTTCGGGCCCATTTTTTCCTCTGATCCCACTGTCTTCACTTTTGGGTTTCCGTGGGATGTTACACATGCATCTAATTTAGTTCCACAACTGCATTTCTTCTTGTTCAAGACAGGTGAAAGATCAAGAGAAATACACACAGTTGGAAACCCTCCTACAGAAGCAGCATCAACAGCTTTATTTGGTACATCAGAAGATAATTCTTCAACGTCAACATGGAACCGTACACCTGGTACTGTATATACTGTACCGGCACCTTTCTATCGCTCTGATAAGTTTCTGCCTTGGGGTATGAGTCTTTTGGTTACCCCAGTTATACAACCACAAGTTGTTCGTGAGAAAGTAGAAATTTCTGATGCTTATCCATTCTTTAAAGGCTGGGCACAGAGCGAAGGTACAACCAATCAGTCGTGGTGGTTATTTCCACTTGAAAGCCAAGTGCTTATTGCCCCTTAAGTTTTTGTAACTGATCTTTGCCTAACGTAATTTTTGGAACAATACTACCAAAAGCCGCTGATTTCGATCAGCGGCTTTTTTTTGTTTCATAATTAGATTACCCGTCCTTGAAACTATTATCCACCGGAGTCTGAGTTGCCTCAAAACTAAACTCTTTTCTTTAATTGCCTCTACAAGTTGATCCGAAAGTGCTCTACATAAAAGCGACCAATATTATTAATTGCTTATCTAGAATGAAGTACCAGATAAGGCAGTTTAAAAACATTTATTAAAAGCAGTTAATAATATTCATCGAAAAAATAACATGTTTTATCGATGAATCATGTTTAGTATTTATGCCTAAATCTACTTTAAACAGACCGATGAACTTTTTATATAGGGTTTCGGGTATTCACAATCTGTTTCAAGCATAAAGCACATTTTACACACTGGGTCATTTTATGATTAGATTAATACAATTCGCTTTACTAAGTATCCTGCTCGCAAGTCTGGTGGCTTGTGATTCTAAGACATCATCCAATATTGATGATGACAGCCTCTCTTTTTCTGATCTTATAGTTTCTGAAAAGTTCACATGGTCTAACGCAACATCCATCGACCTGAACATCACCTTTCCTGATGAGTCTCTTACGGGTTCTTTTCTGGAAGTTCGGTATATGGACGGAAGCCTTGCTTCAAGACTTTTCATCACAGAAAAAGGGGTGAAGTTTACACAACCACTCCCCGATCATATTGAAGAACTTATTCTTTACCAGCCAGATCATGGTCTGGAACAAGTAATTAATGCACAATCTTCTGATATCGTTTTTGAAGGTGTATCTGCCAGAGGGTTTAGCAATAAAGATATGAGCGGCATTTTAAATGATGATGAGCAGTTACAGTCTTATTCTATTTTATACCGCTACCACATGTTCGAAGACCTTTGGCCGGGTTTGGGAGATTATGATTTTAATGATGTTGTGATCAGAACCCAAGAAGTATTTGCCAGAGACATGGACAACCTTATTCGTGAGGTTAATATATGGATCTATTTTTTATCTCAAGGTGGAGTTAAGGATTTAGGACTTGGTGTTCAAGTATTTGCTGGTTCCGATGCCGTGCGCACCTATCTTCCAACCAATTCGATTAATTTTTTACAACTTCCTTCTCCTGCAGGATATGTAGATCCCGACGCAAGCAATACGGCCATTATCAGCCCGAACTTAAGAAATAACAGACCAGAATGGAATACATTCGGGCCAACTTACAACGATATCTATAGCACATTTTACTTACGATTTTTATGGGATCACACACTTCCATCGAATCAAATGCCTCACATGCACTATTTCCTTTTCAAGAGCAATGACCGCTCATTTGAAATACATACTGTAGGGAACCCACCTACAGAAGCGGCGAATACAAGCCTGTTTGGCTCTAATGATGATAATTCGTCGACCGCAGCATGGGATCGTACGCCGGGTCGTAGCTTTACTCTTCCGGCTCCATTCTATAGAACCGAAAACTTTCTTCCATGGGGCATTAGTCTATTGGTAACTCCTACAATTGAACCGCAGATTGTTCGTGAGAAAATTGAAATTTCGGATGCATATCCTTTCTTTAAAGGCTGGGCCCAAAGTGAAGGCACAACGCAACAATCATGGTGGTTATTCCCATTAGAATCTAAAGTATTAACTGCACCTTAAGTTTATACTTGTTTTTATGCCTTAATGTAAAAAGCCAGTCTGTGTATAAGCACGGGCTGGCTTTTTTTACTAGAATGCTTTACAAAACCACTCTTTTGCCCGCCTTCTTCCTTGGAGCAAAAATAAAATCCTCGAAT
>JAIULZ010000097.1 GCA_022565805.1 Balneolales bacterium | reverse complement strand
ATAGTAGTTAAAATGGAATGAAGCTTGATTTTTAAAATTTTGATGAAGTTGAGTTAAGCCGAAAGAAAGCAAAATTGAAAATTACAAATTCCTGATACCTGATACCTGATACCTGATACCTGATAATGCAACATAGTATCATATATTTAGTTAAACAATTATCATTGGTTGATTTCGTATTTTAGAATACTGACTAAAATTCGAACTAAGCAGATTCGATACTGTTTAGGTTAAACCAAATATGGAAATGGATGACGTACTACAAAATAATCTCGCTTAATTTAACATTAGCGGGACTTGTGATCTTTGCTATGCTAAATTCGGGCTGCAGCAGTCCCGAAGAAACTCATAAAGCGGCCGTAGAAAAATGGCATGAGGAAAGGGTTGAGCGATTGAAAGAAGACCGCGGTTGGCTGAAGCTTGCCGGTCTATATTGGCTGGACGAAGGAGAACAAAGCTTTGGAGATGCATCGCACCATCCGGTGAACTTTCCGGAAGGTAGTATTCTGCAAGATGCAGGTAAAATTACTCTTGATGGCGAAAATGGTTTGATAACGCTCGCTCCTGCAGAAGACGGCCTTTTTACTATTGGTGACGAAAAGCTCATAGGTTCTTTAACTTTCCCCGTTGCCAACAGCCCGGAGTTTGAGCATGGCAGAATTGCTTTCACATTTATAGAAAGAGGAGATTGGGTGGGCTTGCGTCTCTATGATCAGCAGAGCCCGATATATACCGGATTTAAGGGAATTGAGCGATTTCCGGTAGATTTCAACGCGCAGGTTATCGCAACGCTTGTGCCGCATGATGAAGAAACCACGGTGCCAATCGTAAATATATTGGGTCAGGTTTCGAATGATCTGTCTCCGGGCGTGTTACATTTCGAATACAAGGGGGAAGAGTTTACGCTTACAGCTCTCGATGCATCCGAAGGTGCACGTTTATTTCTGATAATCGGCGATCTGACCAACAGAACAAATACATTCGGTGGCGGACGATTTATGTATGTCGACAATCCCGGCCCGAATGGGCAGGTCAAGCTCGACTTCAATATGCTGTACAATCCTCCATGTGCATTTACCGACCATACTACGTGTCCGCTACCTCCTCCGGAAAATAGATTAAATACAGCTATAGAAGCTGGTGAAAAAAGATATCAGAGATAGTGATTAAGACTAAAATAAATGCAAGTGTATTATAGCAATTGGGTTAATTAGTTTTTAAAAGATATAGTATAAAATCAGCTCTAATACAAGAAAAGGTGCCTATAAGTAGATGTGTATCAATAGTCTCATGAAATTGTCCCGATACGGGTTTACATGAGTAGGGACGAATTCAAAAATTAGAATGGCACAATTTTGAAAACAATCGGGACAATTTTGCGGGTCTAAGTGCTTACTTTAGTACCGACAAAACCACACGACTAAGTATAGTGCAATATGATCTCGTGAAATTGTGCCTTACACTCTACTCTTAAATTTCATGATTTCTGAAGCCCCGGCATTTGATTATGCCAGGGCTTTTTTATGTGTTAAAAACAAAGAATTGGTGATGAATTGTGAACTATAAAGTTGAATGGTGAATGGTGAATGGTGAATGGTGAATGGTGAATTGTGAATTGGGTCATCCCTAAAAAATTAAAAATTCAAACACTATACCGTCAAATTTCTTAAGAGGCAACAAACCCCCTCTCCCGTCAACTAATAAAGCTACGATTTAATACCCTGTTCGGGAGAGGGCCGGGGAGAGGGCGAAGAAATGATGAATTAGGAATCACGGTAAGAACAGAATTCAAATACTATACCGTCTAAATTTTAAAAGGCTACAAACTCCCTCTCCCGTCAACCAATATATAGCTACGATTTAAAGCTCTGTTCGGGAGAGGGCCGGGGAGAGGGCGAAGAAATGATGAATTAGGAATCACAGCAAGAACAGAACTCAAACACTATACCGTTTAAATTTTAAGAGGCTACAAACTCCCTCTCACGTAAACCAATATATAGCTACGATTTAAAGCCCTGTTTGGGGGAGGGCCGGGGAGTGGGCGAAGAAATAAGGGCGTTGCTGAAATTAAATTTTAAAAATTCTATTGCTTTTGTCAGAATATTCTCATTATTTGAAATAAATCAAATATTGAAAATGAATATGAAAAAACAGGATATTCTTCAAAACCTGATTAACGCCTATGCCGAAGCCTATCAAAATTTAGGCTATAGTTCTTTAATGGGTAAAATTGTCTCTTTGTTAATTGCAACTCCGGAAGCGCTTTCATTAGATGAGATTTCTGAGCAGCTGCAGATGAGCAAGGGACCAGTATCACAGATTGCACGAAAGCTTAAGGAACATCAGCTCATTGAGAAAGTCTGGATTCCCGGAGAACGTAAGGATTACTACAGAGCCGTACCCGATATCTTTGGCCAGGCTTTTGCCAATTACGCTTCTTCTATGCGAAGAAATAAAAAGCTGGGTGAAAATGTGCTCACCTTAACAGAAGAGTGTCCCGTTCAGGATGATCAGCTCAGACACATGGCCAAAAGAATGCGGGAAATGATTGAGTTTTATGATAGAATGGATGCTTTGAACAAGTCTTTTCTGGAAGAATGGCAGGAAAATATTCGACCTGAAATGCTTGAAGACCCCGAATTTTCACAAAGTAGCTGATATTCATATTTAGTTGTTATAAACAAGGTGGATACACAAAAAGTTATTTCTGTGTTAAGAGCATTTGAAAATTTTCAAACATATAAAAAGTTATCTTCATGAACAGATTCGAAAATAAAGTAGTATTGGTAACCGGTGGCGCAGCCGGTATTGGAAAAGCAACTTCAGAACTTTTCGCGAGAGAAGGCGCAAAAGTTTATATATGGGATCTGGATGAGAATTCTGGCGAAAAACTTGTAAATGAATTAGTTTCAAAATCATGGAAAAGCGCTTTTAAAAAAGTTGATGTTTCTGATTTTGAAGCCGTAAAAGTAGGCATGTCAGAAATTGCAGATGAAGATGGCAGGCTGGATGTCATTATCAATAATGCGGGCATCACCATGGATAAAACCCTGCTAAAAATGGATCCTGAGACCTGGCAAAAAGTAATTGATGTAAACTTAACAGGCGTCTTTAACTGTACCAAAGCTGCAGCTGAGCTAATGGTGCAAAGTGGAGGAGGCGTAATTCTAAATGCCAGCTCGGTTGTGGGACTGTATGGTAATTTTGGTCAGACAAATTATGTAGCTACAAAGGCAGGTGTAATCGGCATGACCAAAACCTGGGCAAGGGAGCTGGGAAGAAAAGGTATTCGGGTTAACGCAGTGGCACCGGGCTTTATCGCGACTGAAATGGTTCAAAAAATGCCTGAAAAAGTGGTTGAAGGCATGGTTTCCAAAACCCCGCTTGGTCGTATGGGTAAGCCCGAAGATATTGCAGATGCATATGCCTTTTTAGCTTCGGATGCAGCCTCTTTTATATCCGGAATTACGCTAAGCGTAGATGGAGGAATTGTGTCGTGAGAAATGCCCGAATTACAGCAAGTGGCATGGCGGTACCGTCTAATGTGGTACCAAATAAATGGTTTAACGAGAGACTGGGTGAGGATGTCGATACCTGGCTGCGCGAAAATCTCACTATAAGAGAGCGCCGCTGGATGACCGAAGATGACAGTCTGAGCGGTCTTTGCGTAGAAGCCTTGCAAAAAGCACTGGATATGGCAGGTAAGTCACTGGAAGATGTAGATTTACTAATTATTTCGACCGATACGCCTGAGTATATTTCTCCTTCAACGGCCTCTGTTGTCTGCCACAAAGCCGGGTTGACCCGGGCCGCAAGCTTTGATTTGAATACGGCATGTGCGGGCTTCGTTACCGCTTCAGAAACAGCTGTGAATTTCATAAAATCAGATCCCCGCTATTCGTGTGCCGTAGTAATCGGTGCTTACGGGATGAGCCGCTTCCTTAATCTGGACGACAAAAAAACAGTAACCCTTTTTGCAGATGGAGCAGCAGCAGCGGTGCTTGAGGCAACAGACTCAACGGAAATGGGTCAGTTGGCATCAGATATTAAAACAAGGGGTGAATTTTACGATTATATGGGGATATATAAGGGTGGATCAGCGCATCCGGTTAGTGTGGCGAGCGTTGAAGCGCAGGAGCATAAGCTGGTGTTCGCCAAAAAATTCCCCAAAGAGCTTAATCCAGAAATGTGGACCAGCATGATTCGCGAAGTAGCAAACCGGGGTGGGTTTTCTGTACAAGAAATCCGCCGGGCTTTTATGACACAAATCAATGTGAATCAAATTTGGGAAACAATGGACCGGCTCGGCCTGCCACGCGAAACTGCACCCGCTATTATGAGCACGTATGGCTATACGGGCTCGGCGGCAATTGGAATGGCGTTAGATATAAGTCTGCGGGCCGGCGAATTAAAACCCGGAGATATTTTTGTGATGATGGGTTCCGGTGGCGGACTCACGTTTGCGTGTAATGCATTCAGGTATGGATAGAAAAAAATCAGAAGCACTAAAAGCCTGCTAAATATCAAAATTATATAATATGGAACTCGCATCCCCGCAACTTGTTACAGCCGCATGGATTCTAACGGGTGTTTACGCTGTGGTTATTCTGTGGTTTGTGGTTCGTGGCGCAAAGAAAATCACCAATATCGATGATTACGCCCTGGGTAGCGTACTGTTTTCGCCTTATGCCGTTGGCTTATCTCTGGCGGCATCCATAACGAGTGCGGCTACGTTTATCATAAACCCGGGCTTTGTGGCGCTTTATGGTATAAGCGGTGTTTTGTCAATGGCTATTGCGCTTCCGTTTGCTGCTCTTATTTCCTTGGTTTTACTCACCAAAGGTTTCAGGAAACATGGCTCAACTGTTAAAGCGCTCACAATGGCGCAGTGGATGCAAACCATGTACAAAAGCAGGGGTTACGGTATCTTTTTTGGGTTTTTGTCTCTGCTACTCATCACCTTTATCGTACTTATTTGCGTTGGTCTTACAAAAGTACTTTCCAGTGCGCTAAATATTTCTGAGCTTAGCACTCTCGTGGGCATCGTGATTTTCGTATTTGGCTATATGATGTTCGGTGGCGCCAATTCTATGGTGTACACGAATACCATTCAGGCGCTGTTGATGCTGGTAGTAGCGATTATTCTGCTGGGTTCAGGATATGAGCATTTTAGTGAAGGAGTTCGCGGTTTCATGAGTAAGCTTGAGACCATAGATCCGATGCTCGTTTCGGCTACCAACGAATCCAGCTTTCTGTTCAGAGATTTTTTTGAAATTTTCATTGCGCAGTTCATCGTAGGTGTTGCCATTATTTGTCAGCCGCATATTCTCACCAAATCACTCCTGCTTAAGAGTGATTCGGATGTAAACAAATACCTGATGGTTGGAATTGGCGCTCAGCTACTGTTTTTCTTTGTCGTTTTTTCGGGTTTATATATTCGCCTCACGTTTCCGGATTTGAGCGCTAACGGCAGCCCGATTCCGATGGATGGGCTGGTTTCGGCTTATGTGGTAAGCGAGTTCCCGGTTTTTCTGGGTTTATTGGTTGTGATGGGGCTCATTTCTGCGGGACTTTCGACGCTTGAAGGGCTCATACAGTCGCTTTCTACTACCATCACAAAAGATATTCTGGAGCCTTTGGCCGGCGAAAAGCTGAATATGAGCAAAGTCGGGCGCAATGTGATGATTAACCGAATGGTAATTGCGGCCCTTGCAGTAGTTACTGTATTCGTATCGTGGGATCAGCTTATTAACCCGAATTTGAGTGTGGGGATTTTTGCTCAAAATGGGGTGTATGCGTATTTCTCAGCAGCATTTGTTCCAATTTTGATGGGCATGTTTCTCAAGAATGTGCCGCTAATGGCTCCTGTTGCCGCTTCCCTTACGGCTGTAGTGGTGCACTTTACCATTTATTATGGTCAGCTACCGATCCCCTTTACGCAGGCCGATGGTCAGAATCCGGGTATTGCGGCGGCGGTGGCCATCACATTTTCGGTAATCGTAGGATTTACTACCTACTTTATGAGGCGTAACTCTGATACATCCGAAAACAGCACAGCCGCTGAGGCGAGTCACCTCAGTACAAAATAGAAGAAGGTAAAAAGTATGAAACCGGATATAAAACATAGCGAATCACAGCAATGGAGTACATTTGAAACCGACTGGATTTCAAAATGGGCAATGTATTCTCCGAATGCGATTATGGTACAGGATGATGAGTCTGGCACCACAATTAGCTATGAGCAGGCACGGGTACTTTTGTTTTGTACGGCAAGAATTCTGATACGAAATTACGGTATAAAGCCGTGTGATCGTGTTGCGGTACTTTCCATGAACCGGGTGGAATACATCATCCTGTTTTTTGCTATACAAAAGGCTGGCGCGATTATGGTGCCGCTAAATTACCGGCTCACCGCTCCGGAAATTAAATATCAGCTGGATGATGCCGCGCCGGTATTGCTTCTATTAGAAGACTCTTTCAGCAAGCTGATTGATCAAACGGGTTTTGCAGGTACTAAACTCATTTTGGATAGTCCTGAAAACTCGTTTTTAGAAACAATGTGGAGCAGCATCACCGAACCGCAAGATGAAGAGAAAGAGCAGGAGAATGAATTCCCGATTCTAAAGATGTCGGATGTATGCAAGATTTTATACACATCCGGAACCACAGGCCGACCGAAAGGAGCAATGATCAGCAACGGCATGCTTTTCTGGAATTCAGTTAACACAGGTTTGCGTCTGAATCTGGTTCAGCAGGATGTCACTCTAATATTTGCGCCATTTTTCCACACGGGTGGCTGGAATGTGCTCACAACGCCCTTTATTCATCGGGGGGCTAAATTAATACTGCTCAAAAAGTTTGATCCCGACCGGGTACTACAGCAATGCGACGATCAAAAAGTGAGTGTGCTGTTTGGCGTGCCTACTATGATGGATATGTTGTACCGCTCACCAGAATTCGAAAAAGTGACATTGAATAGTTTGAGATACGTAGTGGTGGGAGGCGAGCCGATGCCGGTGCCGCTTATTGAGCGCTGGCAGGAAAAAGGCGTGCCGGTTCGCCAAGGCTATGGATTAACAGAATTTGGTCCGAACGTATTTTCCTTGAATGAAGAAGATGCGATTCGCAAAAAAGGATCCGTGGGTTTCCCCAATTTTTATATTGATGCGGCTATTCAGAAAGACGACGGCAGCTTTGCGGGCGCTAATGAAGCCGGAGAACTTCTGCTTCGCGGTCCGGTTTGTATGTCGGGCTATTGGGAAAAACCGGATGAAACCAGCAAAACAGTAATCAACGGCTGGCTGCATACCGGAGATATTGTAAAACGGGATGATGAAGGATACTACTACATTATCGACCGGAAAAAAGAAATGTATATAAGCGGCGCAGAAAACGTGTATCCTGCGGAGGTAGAGCACGTTTACCGGTCGCACCCGGCCGTGCGGGAAATTGCGGTAATTGGCGTACCCGATGAGAAATGGGGAGAATCCGGAAAAGCTTTTGTAGTGCTTAATGATGATCATAAAGCAGACGCCTCTACTTTACAGGATTGGGGAAGAGAGCGGCTGGCAAAATATAAGGTGCCCGCGCACTTTCAATTCCTGAGTGAACTGCCCAAAAGCGATAGCGGGAAAATTCTGAAGCGAAAACTGAGGGATAACGAAAAATGAGTGATCAATTAACTATACACGATATTAAAATTGGTGACAGAGCGGAGTTCAGCAAAACCATATCCGAATCGGATGTTTATGGCTTTGCGGGAATAAGCGGAGATTTTAACCCACTTCATGTAAACGCGCAGTATGCAATGCAAACCCGTTTCGGAAAGCGAATCGTGCACGGTGCATTACTTGCAGGACTTGTATCTGCGGTATTAGGAATGAAGCTTCCCGGTTTTGGAGCACTTTATGCGAGTCAGCATCTGAATTTTCTAAAGCCTGTATATATCGGCGATACAATAACCGCTTTTGCAGTCGTAAAAGAACGTGATGAAAGCAAAAATAGGGTTCTGTTCGAAACAGGATGCCTTAACCAGAATGGAGAGAAAGTAGCCGGGGGAGAATCTATTCTGTTGCCGGCTAAAGAGAAATAGAAGCAACATTAAAAACACCAACAACAAAAGAGGAAACAAACTATGAAAAAGATACTATTTGGCCTGTTATTTATGGCGCTGGCTTTTGCCGGAACGGCCTGTGATTCAGGATCTAACGACAGTGCAGAACTAAACCTATCGGTTAGTAATATCGATTTTGGTGATGTACGCACGGGCGAAACAGAAACAAGAAGTTTCACCGTAACAAATGAAGGCAATGTAGCCATCAGAGACTTAGGTGTTGCAGTACAGGGCGCCGCCTTTTCGGCAACGCCAACTACATTAGAACTTAGCGTTGGGGCTTCTGCTGATATAGAAGTGACATTCGCGCCGGAGACAGATGGCGACTTTTCTGGAACACTTACGGTAGCGTCTGTAGAAGAAGCTGTCGCTTCTAACGTAAATCTGGCTGGCTTAGCAGTAGATGCAATTGTAGGCAGCTGGGTTTCAGAAGGCCAGAATATAGCTCCCGGATTAGCTGGCGCTCCGTTTTTTAACGTTCGTATTGATGCCGTTTTTAACAATGACAACACATATAATGTAGTTTCGGAAGATGCAAATGGTTCTACGATTACATTTAACGGAACCTGGCAGGCCACTGCAGTAAACGAGGAAGGAATTCGCGGAATTACGCTGAATCAGTCAGAGCCCGCAGCACTAGTTTCTTCTGGTATTTTCCGGATAAATGGCAACAGCATGGAGTACGAAGTAATTCAGGAAGGACTTACCGGAGTAGAGCCTCCTACACAAAGCGGTGGTTTTGGCAGCACTACTGTTGGAGGAAACCCAACCGGTCCGTTCTGGATTCAAAACTACGTGCGTGTAGACTAATCAGGAAATTTAGCAAGCTTTCTTACAAGCTATACCATCTGATGGAATAGCTTAGGGAGTGTTGAATAGAAAAGTAAAAGTACAGTAAAGATATAAAATCCTGCCATCTGCAAGCTTTAAACAGCAAAGCAGCTGGCGGGGTTTTACTTCGAATTATCCCCAGAAATATGTGCTTGTCATGAAAAATATCACCCTTTCTATATTTACCGGTCTTTTTTTGCTGTCTGTGGGTCTCTTTCTACCGCTTCAGGCACAGCAGATTGAGGCAGAAGATCTGCGGCCGGAACAGTCTGAAGAAGACAGAAAACGCCTGACTGATCCGCTGCCTGGAGAATTTCAGTTTATCGGATATTCATTTACCCGAACCACGCTTACCAATGTAACCCCGGTTAACGATGTACTTCAGGGACAAGTAATCGGGCGGCTATTCGGGCGAAATTCGACCGAAACGGTAGATCGGGCTGCCTTTTACACCGAGCAGCGTTTTGTTCCTCTGTTTGTGTATCGCCCGTCTATCCTCGATGGCTATGCAACGTTTCGGGGATTGTTTAAAATTGATTATACCTGGGGCGATCAGGCCTATGGCGTTGGGAACAATCGCGGTGGTGCAATAAGCGGTGGCCAAATTAACCTGCAAACGCTAATGGCAAATGTAGATATTCGTCCGCCTGACAGCTGGTGGAATGTAGTTGTAGGTTTGCAGCGAATTTTCGACAGTCCATATGATCCAAATACGAATTCGCTGGAATTATTTCAGAGAACGGGGTACAAGCTTTCATTCTGGGGTACGCAGGCGGTGGGCGTTAGCTGGTTTGCCAGACCGCATCAGGCGGTGCATGCGCGCCTTGGTTTTTTTCAGCTCTGGGAAAACCAGATATCAAGAGATGATGATGTTTTTGTGCTAATGGCAGATATGGTTACGCGTCCGCATCCCAGGCTTGAGCTGGGCTTTAACGCCTGGTATTTGAGGGATACAGCTAAAGGAGCTGGCGGCATTACGGTGCTGGGTCAGGGGCTAACAAGTCAGCTGTCTGAGTATAACGGAGCACCGAGACTTCGTTTTGATGGTACGAATCAGCGCTATGAAGCCGATTTGTTTTGGTTTGGCACCAATTTGAATTATAACCGTAATTTCGTGAACGGACCTTTGGCATTCGACGCTTTTGCTATAGCCAACGCAGGTAATATCCGCCCGGTTGATGAGGCAGCTGGTGGCGATATTTCGGTTTTAGGCGCTAGCTTTAACGCTTCAGCATCGTATCGCTACGGCATGACAAATAATGATCGCGTTTGGGTAGAAGGCCTCTTTACGACAGGTGAACAAAATCCGGGCAGTGATGGTAGCCTTAACAGCGTGCTTACGGGTAATGTCTGGGGATCGCCGGTAGGGATTTACAGCGCGCACCGTGCGCTGCTACTGTTTCCTGATCCACAGGTCGTAAACCGTTACTACTCGATGGTGCACGATATTTCGAATATGGGACTTGGCGTAACCGGTGGAAGCTTAAATGTGATGAGAGATCTTATTCCACATCGTTTCAGCGCAAAAGCGGGAGCCGCTGTGGCCTATAGCAACTACACTTTACCGGGTGGCGGCAATCATGTTGGTACAGAAGTTAATGGCGAGCTTAAGTATAATCTTCAGGTTTTTCTAACCCTTGGCCTGAGCGCAGCCTATGTCTGGACCGGAGATTTTTATGATGCGCCTCGGGCAACAAGCAATCCCGAATTTATGCCATCGAATCCGTGGGTTGCCTTTTTAACGCTATCCTGGCTGATGTTTTAAGCAAAGCTCTACAAGCTGCCAACGCTAATCTGTTTTTTATTCCAAGGATTATAAGTATGAAGAATTTTTTCCCCATCCATTTAATGCTGGCACTGCTAATTTTGTTTGCAGCAGCAGCATGCTCCGGGGTGCGGTACGCAGACGCCCCGGCTCTCGAATTCGATCAGATTGACTATGGATTTGAGGTACATCACTCATCACAAAGTCCCCGCATCGCCTATATCGATGAAGGAAGTGGAGAACACACGCTGTTGCTGGTTCACGGACTTGCAAGTAATGCAGGATTCTGGCGCTACAATATTGAAGAACTCTCCCGTCATGCACGCGTTATTGCCATTGATCTACCCGGTTATGGAAAATCTGAAAAGGGCGATTTCCCTTATGGTATGCGTTTCTGGGCCGAAACCATTCGTGAATTAATTGAAGAGCTGAATCTGCAAAATGTGGTCTATATGGGCCATTCAATGGGTGGACAAATCGGAATGACGCTGGCTTTGGAGCATCCCGAATCTATAAACGAACTTATTTTAGCAGCTCCGGCTGGTATCGAATCATTTTCTCCCGGTGCGGGCGACTGGCTGGCGAGCGTATTTACTATGGAGGGTGTTAAAAGAACACCCGAACCGCAGATTCGCGAAAATCTATCCATTAATTTCTACCGCTGGAATACCAAATGGGAGTGGATGGTAGAAGAGCGCGTTCGTATGGCAAAAGCGCGCGAAATGGATGAATTCGCCTACACGGTAGTTCAGTCTATCCGGGCGATGCTTGATGAACCAACCACACACCGTTTACCCTATATTTCGGTTCCGGTACTAATTGTGTATGGTCAGTACGACGGGCTAATTCCCAACCGGTTTCTGAACCCCGGATTTCCGGCAGCTGTATTTCAAAAAGGGCACAGTAAAATAGCTCATAGTACCCTTATTGAAATCCCAAGAGCGGGTCACATGCTCATGATCGAAAAACCCGAAGTGTTTAACGCAAGCATTATTCAATACATCGGCAGCAGGTCTGCAGTTTCGGCAACGCAATAAAAGACCCTTTCTAAGCAAAAATGGAAAGCAGTTAAATATGTTTAACTTGAAAACTCAGAGGTGCTTTTTTAGAATCTTACTTGAGAAGAGATATTTAACGAGAGATAAACGGCAAAGGTTTATAGGCAAAAATAAGATGCCTTTGCCGTTTATCTGTTAAATCTAAGGTCTCATGAGATGAAGAACAGACTGTCCGCTTGCGTCGGCGGGTTTGCCAAAGCCTACATATTCGCCAGCGGTTGGAGCGATATCAATGGTTTTAACAGACTGAAACCGGAAAGCCGGAAAACTTGGTCCATAGGCACAAAAAGCCGTGTACATATCCGGATCGGTTGAATCGTAGCCATGAGTTGACCATAGCCGGGCTTCTGCAGTAACATCACTGCTCCGCATAAATCCGGTGGTTCGGTATCCCTCGGCAATATTCCAGTAAATATCGCCACCTGCTGGTCCGCCCAGACCAAGCTCATCTGCGTAATCTGCAGCCCGATATACCCTGCGTATAACTTGCTGTCCGTCTGCGCCGGTGGCAGCAAGCAGAGCTTCTTCAATCTGATCGAGCACGCTATCAAGCTCGTCGGGATTCACAATACCGTCTTTCCAGTCTGTGGTGTTTACCGTAATCCAGTATCCATTTGGCGAAAGAGCTTTCGTCTGGCTCAAATCGGGATTGCCGCGCTCATCAAGCACAAGCAGACCGGCATTTCGCAGCACCGTATTCGGGTAAAACTGCATCCATGAAGTACGCATACCGTGGTCTCCGGTTAGAAACACGCTGCCATTACTTTCTTCGGCCAGACTTAGAAGTAATCCGAGCCGTAAATCAGCGAGCTGCCATCCGGCGGTTCTAAGTTCGCTTGCTTTATTGGCTAATTCAGCATCATAACCCGGGAAACTGGTTTCCATAAAACCCAGAATATTATGGTCTATGGTGTCTGGCAACGGAAAATAATCGGCCATAAGATGCGGTTGATTATTACGCCACAGCCATTCAGAACCTGCATTAAAAACCAAAGTGAGCAGTTCGGCGGTTTCCAGATAGCGCTGTTCTGCAGTACCGTCGCCCCCTTCCCAAAAAGGAGTTCCGAGTCCACCTCCGGTGTACATCCTCATAGAAGAATTCCCAAACCAGCCTTTAACAGCATTGTGATAGGCAAGCTGAGCTTCATCTAAATTGGCTTCAGAAATGTGCATTGCAGGATGGTAAAGCATAAAGCCAGAGCCATCGGCTTCCATCTCAAACAGTCTGAACCTCAGCCAGCCGCGCTCCAAAGGGCTATCTTCATCCAGCACAACTTCCATCGGTTCCGAGAAAAACCGGGCGAGCGGTCGGTCATGGAACGGCTCCGATTCTGCATCATGCAGATCAACCCGAACGGCATCATTTACAGAACGGCTTCTGGAAATGAGCATGCTGTTGTAAGAATCTTCACCCGTTAGCAGGGCGTAAATAGAACCCGCATCATTCTGCCAGCGA
Organism: Balneolales bacterium; assembly: GCA_022565805.1. GTDB lineage: Bacteria > Bacteroidota > Rhodothermia > Balneolales > Cyclonatronaceae > Cyclonatronum. The sequence continues at coordinate 1,434 of JAIULZ010000097.1, read as the reverse complement.
ACCGCAATCGGCTGCATCAAATCACCCAGGTCGGAAATATCGCTCCAAGCAGAGATATCATCGGATTCTGCATCCTCCATGCGAATAACGGTATCACGAAGTACCTGTCGGTTGTAGCCGTTAAACACCGCGATGGCATCATTATTCAAAAACTCCTGCTGCTCTGCTCTTCGGCTCTCTCCATTTTCGGTAGGGAAGCCACCTGCGAAAGGCGCCTGAGTAACCTGATGCCCCACAGCCCGGAAGCCGTTTTTACCCGCCGTAACCCAAAACGGCTCGGCCATAAGACCATCATACGAAAAACCGGAGTGTCGGTCGTTAATAGTATTTTCTGATCGTGGAAGCACATGCTGACTATTCGCCGTAATTCCAGTGATATTACCGAAAGCGCCAGTCCAAATAGAAGCATGGCTCGATGCGGTAAGCGATGGAAATGCAGTTTGCGCAAATTCGGCACAGCTGCCATTGTTAAAGAAGCGGTATAGGTTCGGCACCTCATCGGGCGAAAGCGTAGAGCGGAGAATTTCTTCATTTAGCGCATCAAAACTTACCACAATAACGCGATTCGAATCCCGGGAATCTGTTCCGGAGCAGCCGGATAAAATCAGAAAAGCAGCAAAAACAGCCGAAAGTAAAAAGCTTGAACGTCGAAAAAAATACGTAGCCAAAATCATAAATAGAGAAATAGAGAAATAGAGAAATAGGGAAAATAAAGTAAAATAAAATGATGTGATCCTGAACGGCAGTAAGTTTAGCCGTGAAATAAAACTACAGCGTTAATATAAAAATCATTTGCCAGCTTTTCGTCGGTTTGTCGTAGCAGAAGTCGTTGGAAACTAAATTCCAATAAGCAAGACAGTAAATTTGGTCGTGTTAAGGTATTTAACGTATTTAACATGAGTTCGACAAACAGAAAGTCTTCAGTTTTGTAAAAAGTGAAATTGACTTCAGCACGAATTAAATTTTTAAGTCTGTTAAAAATTAATGTATTCAGAATTCTTCATGTTGCTTAGTGACCACGTGTCTTGCAGGTTAAAACCGCGTTTATTTTGCCACGAAAGCTCCAAGACTCAAAGGTTCATGAAGTTTCATTGATTTTTTAAAGGCATTCATAAATCAGAGGGAGCCTCGGCTCATTGATTCAACACATAAGCGAATTTAGGTTGGTTTAAACAGGCATATGAACTAAATCCTCAACTTGTAGCTCTACTTAAAGTACTATAACCACCCTCCACACTATTCATCATTAGGAAGGAGTGGAACCTGTTTTTCCTAATTCTTATATCGAACTCGGTTATTTAGGAGAAAACCTTAGTATGTTCTGCTAAATCTGAGGATTATAATTTGCAATAGGCAGGCGATAAAAAAGCAATGTAATACAGAAGGCTTTGCAAAACCACTCTTTTGCCCGCCTTCTTCCTTGGAGCAAAAATA
>JAIULZ010000096.1 GCA_022565805.1 Balneolales bacterium | reverse complement strand
ATTTTCCTATTATTATTGCAGCTCAATTACTTTTCATATAGCTATTGGACCACGGCTTTAAATATAGGAATGATAATGAATTATTAACGCGTTTTTAACTGGTTATTCATAATTAATTTACTCTATAATATTAGCCTTAAAAAGAAGCGTATATAATGTGCAAATATTGTATTAATATTGGTTCACTTAGACGTGCATTTTGGGAAAATTGCGTTTTTTCAACCAAGACTATAAAAACCGTATTTATATTTTCATAATTTTGTTTGAAAAAATAGTTCTTTGCAAATAGACTTATCGGGTTAATTTAAAGCTTCTTTTTGTATATCGAAGGCTTCAAATTAAGTAGCTCATTATGAAATTGAACATCGTCTTTTTAGCAGTAATTACTATGCTTTTATCATTTTGCCAATCAAGCAGAGAGTCTTCACCCGAAGAACTGCTGCGAATAAGCTACCAAAGCGAAGCTACCGGCGAAGAAAGGGATTATTTGCTGTATCTGCCCAAGGGCTATCATTCCGAACCGGATAAAGAGTGGCCGGTCATTTTATTTTTGCATGGAAATGGTGAGCGCGGTAACGCAAAGGACGAGCTAGACTTCGTAATTTCTCACGGTCCGATGTACGAAGCTTGGATTCAAAAGCGGGACTTGCCGTTTATCATTATTCATCCACAGCTGCCTATGTACGATCGGGCTGAGTACGACGGTTATCTGAGAGACAGAAACCCTGAGAATATTCCCGTTCGGCTTGATGATGGTACACCGGAACGCATGCAGGATTTTGAAACACCGCAACCTATGATCGGGTATGTTGAAAATGCTGAAATACCTTTACCACCTCAAGGGCCGCCAAATGGCTGGTACCGACTTGAGCAGGATTTACTGCACATCCTTGATGAAACCCACGCCACTTTGCGAACTAATCCCCAAAAAGTGTACATCACGGGTTTAAGCTACGGCGGTTTTGGCACTTGGTATATGGCTTCAAAACATCCCGACCGTTTTGCGGCTATGGTTCCCGTTGTTGGTTATGGTCACCCGGACCTAATGGTACCGATTGCAGAATCACAAATGGGGGTTTGGTGTTTTTCGGGCGGTCGCGATTATGTAGTTCATCCTCAATATTTTTATACAGGTCTAAATAAATTAGAGGAACTAGGCCACAGAAATGTGATGTATACCATCCATGCAGATATGGGCCATGATGCTTGGACCCGTGTATACAAAAGTGATGAGCTATATGAATGGCTACTGAAGCATTAGGAGATTTCCTCCCGAAACGATGGTTTTCTGCCACCTTGGCTGTGGTCGTTTAGGCTCAAATTGTGAATAGTGAATTAGTGACCGAAGCCTCAAAAAAAAATAAAATTGTGAACAAAAAGATACCCTTTCGTCGATGAAAATTCTGGTGCATCCTGACCCATCCAGCAAAGGTTTGTGCCAAGTAATTGGAAATTTTTATTCCGGCATATGCTGGTCCCCGGGGAATTATCAAATTTCCTCCTTTCTCAATTTTCTCCAATCGCGTAGGTTTCTTCCAGAAATGAGATCAGGTCTTCGGTTCGCTGCAGATGTCCTTTCAGGTAGGCGTCCGAAATGTAGAAATTAAGTACAGATCGTGCGAAGTTCACTTTGTTGAAATAAGTTAGCAAAACCGCTTCATTCTGCTGGATTTCGGGCAGCGCCATGTCGGTTAACTTCCCATCTTTAAAATAATCTGTGTCGTTTAAATAAAACAGGGGAATGAGTTGGGCTGTTAGATCAAAGGTGTCAAAAACTGCATTTTCCATATAAACTCCCTGATTTTGCATAGCTTTAAGCGCTTGCTGGAAAACAGACAATCGATTAGCTACATCTTTTTGAATCACGCTTAATCCGCCGGTGCTTTCCAACAGCCCCCAAGTGCGAGTAATAGGGCGAAAATTACCAACTGACATCAAATACCTGCTGTTGAGCAAATAAAATGCATCTTTATGATCCGGATTTCTTAAATCACGGGAATGAAGAGCCAGGAGACTGTCCAATCCCTTTACCTTGTTTTCATTAAACTCCAATAAAAACTCGAGTGTCATCTTATCGTTACGAAGATCGGTAATCAGGCTTTCAATTAGCCCAAGTTCACGAATGCCGTCTTTGCGATTTTCATTCCAGTTGTTAATCTGCAAAGCGATCAATATACCTACGACAACCAAAAACAGCTCGCCCAATGCATAAAAAAAGTAATGGCGCACGTTATTTTCCCCGACCTTACTATTTCGGAGTTTTTTGAAAATGGTGATCATAACGAAAAGTTTTCTTCGAGGGGAGGGAGTATAACTTGCGGTTAAAGTACAATAAATAATGCAATTTTCACTTCAAAAACACGCAAAACTACTAATCCAGACTTGCCACTTCAAAATCATCTTCTCTATCGAATTCAAAAGACGTCATGATTCGGTAAACTCCTTGTTCATACATATTTAAGAGTATAGGATGAGATGTTGCAGGATATGTTTCTGGAAAAAAATTATTGCAAGAACCAGATTTCACATAAAACGTTTCCTAATTTTCAGACTCAAGCTTATCAATAGGTAAGGTTAGGTCACTACAAAATTTCCTAAAATAACTCGTTGAATTAACTATTGATCCCTTGGTAGCTTTGCCTGCTATAACAGAATTTAACTCAATATTAAAGTCAGGTAAGGGTGCGTACATTGAGCCACTTACTCAACTATTATTTGTGAATAATACAGGCTAAAGTCAAAGTGGTAGACCAGCCTGGAAATAACGCTTCAAAAAAATATTAAGCTTTGTAACCTTTTGCGCAATTTGGACGTGTGCCTGTATAAATCTTTATTTTTCCATTTCATTAATCAAATTTGCAGTTGGATTCTCCATCCGATAAGGCTCTGATGTTGCGCGTTAAGCATGGCGATCTCGATATGCTCGGGATTCTTTTCGATCGGCATCACCGGAGACTTTATTCTTTCTTTTACCGACTCACGCAACAAGCCGACCTCAGCGAAGATCTGGTGCAAGGGGTGTTTGAACGCATGCTCAAATTTCGGGAAACCTATTCGGGCGAAGGTGATTTTTTGTCTTGGATGTTCAGAATCGCCCGAAATTTACACGTGGATGTCTACCGGAAGCAAAAGCGTCAGTTAGTGCGCGAGCAGGGTGTGGAGTGCGATGCGCTCGAATCAGGTTCTGAACCCGAAGAGGATATCGACCATTGGTTAGTGCGACAGGCCATGCAAAAACTTGATCCGGATAAAAAGAAGGTTTTGATTCTGAGTCGGTTTGAAGGGTTCCGGTACCGGGAAATCGCCGAAATTATGGATTGCACCGAAAATACGGTGAAAATCCGCGCCTTCAGGGCTCTTCAGGATTTAAGAGGTATTATAACCACGTTGAGAAAGCAGGAAAAACTATGACAGAAGAAAAATATGTACACCTCATAACGGGCTTTTTTCAAGATAGTTTATCTGCCGAAGAAGCCAAAGAGCTGCAAAAGCTTATGGATGAAGGCCGTATAAACCGCTCGGAAATCGAAGAGTTAAATAAAGTGTATACGGATCTCGAAGCAGCTGATTCGGTGGGAAGCATAAATTCCGATCGAATGAAGCTTCGTTTTGAGAAAATATTGCACGAAGAAAAAAGCGAGACTGTTCCTCCAAATGCGATTAGTAGCAAGGGGGCGGTCATTTTCAGGCAGTACTGGCTGGCCGCTGCCGCTTCGGCACTTATCCTGTTTCTGGCCGGTTTTTCGGCTGGACTCATGTTTGGCACGGGTCAGGGCGCATCGGCCGAACTTACGGCTGTGCAGCAGGAAGTGGAGCGAATAAAAAACACGCTGGTTTTTCAGGCTTATCAGCGAAGCTCTGCCAGCGAGCGTATTCACGCCGTGGGATTAAGTAGCTCCATGCCTCACGCAGATGACCAGCTCATCCTCATATTGATTCATACCATGAATAATGATCCGAACATTAACGTACGCCTTGCATCGATCGACGCGCTACGCTCGTTTGGTGCCAAAGAAAATGTGCGGGCAGCGTTTATTCAAAGTCTTGGCATGCAGCAGCATCCGTTGGTTCAAATTTCGCTGATTGATGTTTTGGTAGATTTAGATGACCGGGAGGCCGTTGCTGAGATGGAGCGCTTGCTCGCAACAGAAGACACGCTGCCCGAGATCCGGGACAGGCTTATAAGAGGAATTTCGGAGCTGCGAATGTAACTTTTTGCAGATCTGTGAAGTGCTCATTTCTAGATCGTAGAAATTTTTAAACAGCGGCTTTTAAAGTACAAAGAGGAGGTTTTTAAAGCCTCCATAATACAGTGTAATCTTTTATCAACAGAAATAATTATCAGGAAAATATGATCAATTTCGTAAAACATACCATCATTCTATCGTTTTTTGTGTGTCTGTTCTTTTTGATATCAGAAAAAGGGCATGGTCAGGAGTACTCACATGCCATCAATAACTCGGCCAACAACGTTTTTATGTTCACATTCTCATACGGAAACGTAAGGGTAGAAAGCTATAGCGGCAATACTATTGTGGTGAAAAGTAATAATTATACCGAGCCACCTGAGCGCGCCCGCGGACTTAAGCCTTTGTCGGGGATGGGCACAGATAACACCGGCATCGGGTTGACGGTAGAAGAAAGGGATAAGCAGCTCTCCATGTCTACGGTGCGTCCGGCGAGCGGTGATTATGTACTTCGGGTTCCCGACTCCATACGTCTTGTAATACGGCAGGCAAACTGGGGGCCGGGAAAAATTGAGGTAGAAGGTCATCGCGGCGAAATTGAAATTGCGGGGAAAAACGTGAATATGTTTCTCAAAGACATTACCGGGCCGCTGAGCGCAAACTCCACTTCTGGAGATATGGAAATCCACTTTTCTGCGCTTCATCAGGAGCGTCCGACCTCGATTTCGAATACGAGTGGCTTCATTGATATAAGCCTGCCTGGAAATTCGAAGGCTCAGTTTCATCTTCATTCTATTACGGGCGGCATTTACAGCGATATCGACATGGAAATAGCGGGACGCACAACCGATTTAACGCGAATGGGCGGTGGCGACCGGGTGAATGGAACCATGAACGGTGGCGGCGTAAACATTCGGCTACAGTCTATAAGCGGGGATATTTTCCTGCGTCAGAAATAGCAACTGACGATTTGGGAATGCACTCGTGGTTGGACTAAAGTACTGCATCATCGATAAGGTATATTTAGGCGCAGTTGCTTTTTCGATTGACATGCAGGTAACAAAAGACTGAAGTAATAACACAAAAATGAAAGATTAAAATTACTGTCTAACTCATGAAAAAAATCATCATACTCACTTTTTGCTTAATTATCGTGAGTCTTGCATCCACAGAAATAAAGGCTCAGCCGCGGGTTGTTGAAGAGACACTATCAGCAGGGCTGAATGAAAGGATCGAACTCGACCTTAAATTTGGTAATTCCATTTTGGTTACCGCATGGGACCGGCCCGAGCTTATGTTTCGTGCAACCGCAAAGCTCAACAACGGCAAACTGAATGATGCATTCCGGATTGACATACAGCAAGACGGCAAAATCCGAATAGAAATGAGTATTAATTCTGAAAAAGTAAAGGAGGGAAGAGCCGAAGATTGTGCGGAGAATACTTATTCCTATACCTATGGATATGGTGGCATATATTTTTGCAGCGAAATTAGTTATGAAATCTATCTGCCACGCGATGCCGATGTGAAGATAGAAACCATAAGCGCAAATATAGAGCTTGCCGGACTCTTTGGCCCTGTCTCGGTAAAAACCATAAGCGGTTTTGTTGACATGAGCTGGATGGAGCGCGGAGATGCAGAGCTCTTAGTTAAAACCACAACCGGAGAGGTCTATTCTAACCTTGAGCACCTGACTTACCCCGACAAGCAAATACAACGGCCGTACGGAACCGATATTCGGGCAATTATCGGCTCAGGAGGTCCCGTTGTGCGGCTTGAGACCATCAGCGGAGATATTTTCCTCAGGAAAAGGAGTTGAAGGTAGCTTGGAATTGTGAAGTTGACTTGACTGTAGAATTTTGAACTTTCAAATAAATTAAATTGGGGACTAATGATCCTGAAACAAGGATATTGAACCACTAATTAAAGGAAAAACCGTCTGACAATTCATTGATAAGCTGGTCCATATTGGGCTGGCTTTTTTTGTTCCTGACTCTCTATTCACCAAAAAAAGCATTATTTGGTGAACGTAATCACTAAAAACATGCTTTTTTGGTGAATGTAATCACCAAAAACTATACTATTTGGTGAATATAATCACCAAATTTGCATATATTTAGTGAATAAAGTTCATGAAACAAAAAACGTATGATAGCGCGAACGCTCACAGAACGGATTAAAAAGACAATGACCGGGGGAAAAGCCGTAATTGTACTTGGTGCGAGACAGACCGGAAAAACAACGTTGCTGCATTCAATTGTTGAAAATCAGCCGGGAATGCTACATCTGAACTGTGATGAACCCATAGCTCGGCGACAGCTGCAGGATGTAAATCTGGCAGAGCTGCGAAAAGTAATTGGAGATAAAAAGCTGATCTTTATAGATGAAGCGCAGCGGGTTCGCAATATTGGCCTTACGCTCAAGCTCATCATCGATAATTTCAGGGGTATACAGCTACTGGCGAGTGGCTCGTCTGCTCTTGACCTTGCCAGCGAGTTCAAAGAATCGCTGGCTGGTAGAAAACGGGATTACCATCTGTACCCGCTAAGCTGGAGGGAGCTAGCCGATCATGAAGGATATTTGCAAGCAAAAGCTCAGCTTCAAAACCGAATTGTGTATGGCATGTATCCCGAAGTTATTACTTCGCCCGGAGAAGAAGATGAGCTGCTTTATGAGCTCACAGATAGCTATTTATATAAAGACCTGCTCAGTTTCGAGGGTATTAGAAAGCCCGATATTCTAACTAAGCTGGTGCAGGCGTTAGCACTTCAAATTGGCAGCGAAGTTTCATATAACGAGCTGGCTCAAGTTGTGGGGGCAGATAAAAATACGATATCCAGTTATATAGACCTGCTTGAGAAAACATTTGTGGTATTTCGGCTGCCGGCCTACAGCACCAATGCCCGAAATGAGCTGAGCCGTAAAAGGAAAGTCTTTTTTTATGATACAGGGGTAAGAAATGCGGTAATCGGCAATTTCAGCCCACTGGAAATGCGCACTGATACAGGCGCTTTATGGGAAAACTTTTTAATCAGCGAGCGGATGAAAATGTTGGGGAATAACCGTATTCGTGCCGGCATGTATTTCTGGCGCTCTATTAATCAAACCGAAGTTGACTACGTAGAAAAGAGAGGACAGAAACTACTTGCTTTCGAGTTTAAGTGGAACCCAAAAGCAAAGAAAAAAAAGCCCCGGGCTTTCCTGAATAACTACGAGGCTGACTTTGACTTTATTGATCGCGATAATTTTACCGATTTTCTTTATTAGGTTGGTAAGTTACTCATTTTTTTAAAATAAGCCGGGAGATGTATCCAAGCAGAAGTTGTACTGTAAGCTACTGCTCTAAAACCAACTTCTACACGCCATTTCTTCTAAGCATAATTTCCTGCTTCGAGGCTTAAATAGCTTAAGCACATATTTTCAACTGCCTGGTTCATTAAAGTAGCTATGAACCGATGAGCATGCGATAATGATAATGCAAATGATTAATAATCTTTTAACTAACCGAAAGTCTACTTTTGAATACATCCTTAATTGCGAAAAGTTAAACTTGAAATTATCTTTTTGTATTCTCATATTAGCTAAGAATCATAAATAGCTACGACTATATTGGCTAAAGCCATAAAATACTTGCCAACTCATAAGTTAATGACAGCCTTAAAATCAACTTGCCAATAAAAGTTAGGGCTACTTCGGCAATCAATGGTTTAAATACAGATTCTATTACTTGCAGAACCAAAGGAAATTTGCGCAAAAGTTATAAGCTTGCAAAATTACTTATTTGCAATACGTTAGAAAACGGAAAACAGTCTTGCTTCGCAGCAAGATTTAAATCTGCTTTATTGCGTTTATTTCAAGACAGAGACCATTAAATTTGTTAAAAGGCATTTGATAAGTACATAAACAGCAATTGTTTGTGCATCTGAAAAGGTGCGTTAGAAACAAGTACGAAATGTATTCATTACAGCTTCGTTTAGCTATTATCCACAGTTAAAAAAATCCATGCAGATGAAAAAACGAACTACAATAATTCCACTATTACTGTGCTTATTATTCAGCACAGTCGCTTTTGCTCAGCAAGCAAGCTTTACATCTACACAGCTTGATTTATTGCAGAAGGCACAACAGGAGGGAGAGATCCTTATTATCATAGATTTCAATATGTCGTTTACACCCACAAGTCGTGGCCAACTGAGTTTATTAGAGCAGCAGCGCGCTCAAATTGCCGCAATTGGTGAAAGTATAATCGACCGAAATCGTGATTATAATTTTCAAAATATCCAAACGTATCAGAATCTGCCGCACATGGCGTTAAAAACAGATTATGAAGGCTTAAGAGCCCTTTACGCGGATCCTGATGTCCGGTCAATTTCTCTAAATGAGCTTAATGAACCACATATGAATGTTAGCAATGAAATCGTTGGTTCGCCGATAGTATGGGATCTCGGTTTTACAGGTGAAGGTACTGTTGTGGCTGTTTTGGATAGTGGTGTAGAGACTTCCCACCCTCATTTTAACAATCGTATTGTGGCTGAAGCCTGCTTTTCGACTGAATTTCAGGAGCATCATACATCTCTTTGTCCTGGTGGAGAGTTTGTGGAAATAGGTCCGGGTACGGGCGATGACTGCCCAGTTTCTATTGGTGGTTGCGGGCACGGTACACATGTAGCAGGAAGTATTTCCGGGAGTAGTACTAACGCCGGAAGGGACGTAAAGGGAGTAGCAAAAGATGCAGATATAATTGCTATGCAAGTTTTTACGCGCTTTGATCATCAGCATGAGAGTAGCCCTTGCGGTGCAGATGCCGATCGCGATTGTATTCTTTCCTGGAATTCGGATATAATCGCAGCTTTAGATTGGCTTATTACACAGTCGGATAATTTTAATCTTGTTGCTGCTAACATGAGTCTTGGTGGTGGTCGTCACGAACAAGTGTGCGATGGTAATATTCCCAGTATGAAAAGTGCTATGGATCAGCTAAAGGCACTGAATGTTGCATCAATTGTTTCTTCGGGCAATAATGGTTTTAAAGATGCAATGGGGTCTCCGGCGTGTATATCAACTGCAATTTCAGTTGGCTCAACCCAAACCGAAAAATATTTTGGCCAGGATTGTTGTACAGAAGATGCGATATCCGGCTTTTCAAATAGCACAGATTTTCTTGATATACTCGCACCCGGGCAATTTATTGAATCTGCCTATCCTGGTAGTAATTACAGACCTTTTTCGGGAACATCCATGGCTGCGCCGCATATAGCCGGCGCTTGGGCGCTTTACCGTCAGGCATTCCCCGATGCATCGGTTGATGAAGTGCTTAGTCAACTTCAAAGTCACGGCGTGCCGCTTACAGATGTAAATGATATAACGGTGCCTCGTTTACAGATCGATGAGTCTATATTAAATGGGGTTACGGCTACGGCCCTCGCAGGAACAAACGAAGGCTGGCGTCAGCTTGGCTCACCAGCGCGACAAACCACTTACAGCGATATGTTCGACTCAATCTGGACACAAGGTTTTCCAGGTTCTAATTTTAACGCTGGCACTCCAAATATTTTGTTCTATGATGAAGCAACCCGCTCATTTATAGCACCGGAAAATGCGCAGCATATAGTTGGAACCACTTCGACCGATGGAGAATCTACCGGTAAGGGCGTTCTGGTTTATGTATACGAAGATGATAATCGGGATGGAACTCCAAATCCATGGCCAAAGCCACTTAACGTAACCGGGGCACCAAACGCAGGAGATCAGCTTGTAACGCTGTCCCGTACAGAGCTCGGTGATGGTGGCGAAGGCTGGCATATGGTGAGTAATCCTTTCCCATTTCCTATTATGTGGAGTGAAATCCTGAATGATGCTACCGGGATGCATAATGTCGCCTACGTTTGGGATGCAAACCGAACGGGTGGAGCAGATTACATCCATACAGGAGCCGATTGGGATGGAATTATTGAACCATTTCAGGCTTTCTGGGTGCAGGCCTCAGAGAATGATGCAACCATTACATTTAAAGCCGAACATCGATCAGATAATAACGGTAACCTGTTTTTTATCCCCAATGAAGAGCCCGAGCTGATGCTCGAATTACACAGCGAAAATAGAAGTACGTTCACACGTTTACTTTTCGATGATGAGAAAGCACTGCATCCCGAAAAGAATAATACAGTTCGTCTGTCGAGCTTGTCTGCATCATATTTGCACTTGTTTTCTTCTGCTCAAAACTCTGGCTTAGCCTTTCAATCACAATATCTTCCATCCGGCGAGCTTCATTCGATCGACATTCCGCTTTATGTAAATACCAGCGAGAAGGGGAGCCTTACTCTCGAAACCGGTAACTTACAGCATGCAGATCATTTGCAAATAACGCTGATAGATCACTATACCGGTGAGAAAATGATTGTTGACGAATCTTTTAGCTATAATTTTGCCATCAATTCGGATGAAAAGGGAGTTTCGGAAGTTGCCGAAGAATTATCTGATCTTGACCTTGTTGCTATGTCGGGCGTATCGGCCGGACTTTCAAAAGGTTTTTCGGATAACCGATTTACCATAAACATCACGCTTTCTCCTACAAGTACTGTTCCAGAAACGGACCTTCCTACAGCGGTTAGCCTCGACCAAAACTATCCGAATCCATTTAATCCGATAACACAAATTACCTACGCGCTTCCTGAAGCCACCGAAGTGCAGCTCGAGGTGTATAATCTTATGGGGCAGCGGGTAGCAATACTTGTAAATGAATCGCAGTCCGCCGGACATCACACAGTTCAGTTCGATGGTCAATCACTTGCAAGCGGGGTTTACCTGTATCGATTGCAGGCCGGAAACACCGTGATAAGCCGAAAAATGACGCTTTTGAAATAAATAGCAAAAATTTGGTATAGAAAAAAGTGTTCAAAAAAAGCCGGAGTTTATATCGAACTCCGGCTTTTTTTTGAAATAAAGTAAATCAAAATCGTGATTAATTTATCTCACATAATTAAAAGCTTTGCGTTTTTGGTATTAAAATAACGCTGTTTGCCTATGATATATAAGCGACGTAAACGAAACTTTTGTTTTAAATAAGAGTTAAAATTTAGTATGGCTTCAGCGATAAACATCTGAAACTTTTGCCAATTAATTCGTAGCATGTTTAAGGCTGCTGCTGGAAGGGTTTATAGAGGTAAACTTGCTACGGATTCTGAAAAGCGGCGAAACATCATAGAATGATGGCCTCCCAATTATTTATTTCAATTTATAAAAAGAGAGCTTATGATTTCTCCTAAAAACATGTTTTTGATCGAGTACGAAAAAGAGGCCGAAATTACGCGGAAAATGCTAATGCAAATACCCGATGACGTATTTGGATGGAAACCTCACGAAAAGTCTATGTCTGTAAAGCAGCTTGGCAATCATATCGCGGAGATGGGCTCATGGATGGCCGATATTCTGGCATCTGAGAAAATGGATTTTGCCGAAGATCCATACATTCCCAATGATGCTTCGAATGGCGAAGATTTAATGCAATTTTTTGAGGAAAGCCTGATAAAAGGACGTGAAGCTCTGGAAAAAACCGATCAAAAAGTGTACGAAGATCAATGGATGCTTTGTCAGGGTGATATGATCTTTCAAAAAGGACCAAAATGGGAATTTATTCGGCATGTGTTCAACCAGATAACGCATCACAGAGCACAAATGGGCGTGTACCTCAGGCTGCTTGATATCAAGGTGCCAGGAAGCTACGGTGGAAGCGCCGATGATAATTCGTTTTAGTTAAACCCATAACTTATTTACTCACATCTATTTTGCAGCATAAACCGAGGAATTGGAAGTTAAATCTCCCGTCCTCGGTCTTCTATTCTTGTTTATATGTACAATGATCAAATGCTATTTATTTTTCCGTAATCCTGAATCGGGCAATTTCGTTGTTGTTACGACTTCTAAGTCTGATAGCTACCATGTCTTCAAAACTATCAATTATCATTGGCATATCTCGGCTTATGTACATTTTAAGATCATTATCCAGATCTAAAATAAAGCTGATAATTTCGGAATTGAAGGGAGCATCAGGGTCGGAGGGACGTTCGGTCTGAGTGTACTGTTGCAGCATAAACCGATTGTCAATCAGTGTGTTAGACCTGAAAACGGCATAAGTGCTGCCATAATTTTTATCCGAAATATCCATGCCATCGCTTGAATCCATCAAAAGAGGATTAAAGCCTTCAAACAGATAGGCGAATTCCTGATTCGTATCCAAGTTGGCAATATGAAGTATATGAAACCCCAAAAATGTAGAGTAAGCCATCAAATTATGATTTTCGGAACATCGCAAAAGTCCATTCGACATCATGTGAACAACCGTGGGATCATCATGTAGGTAGCGATGAAAAAAACTCTGAGATATTTCAAAAGATGAATCGGTTTTAAAAATAACTTCATGTCTGTTGTCGATTCTGCCTCTAAAGGTCGACTGTATGTAAAAATGATCATCGATTATACAGAAATCTTCAGGAATTACGCCAACAGCGCGAACCGAATCAAAAGGTGGGTCAACGGAAGTAAGTTTTTCCCGGTCAAAATAAAGCAAGCCGTTTATGCGATCCATTACTTTTATGTAATCATCGGTAAGTACGATACCTGAAACAGAAACGGTTTCGCCAGGCCCTCTGCCTTCTCTTGTTAAAGATGATAGCTGATTACCATTATAGTCCAATCGATAAATCTCTTCGACACCAGCAATAAAAAAATGGTCACGATCCAGACGAAACTTCGCAAAATTAGCAATTGAGTATTTTTCGTCATAGATATCGAAACTCAGAAGGGTATCAAACGAAATGGAATAGGAATCTTCCCAAATTGGAAGATCATCGGGATCAATATTAATGTAATCAGTAACAGAGTGCAGCGAATAGGCAACATTAGGATGAAGGTGCTCCGGCTGATCAGAACTGCAGGATAGAATAAAAGAGAGGATGATGAGAAGCAGAGAAGAAATATTTTTCATAAAAAAAGCTTCTTACCAAATAAGCACCCAATTGATGTGAGTTTGCTTTCATTAATAAGAAGCCAAATTAGAGTTAGTATGTTTTTGGGATTAAAAATCGTAAAGTTCTGTATTTTTCTTACAAGACACCGCAGAGCATGTGCTTGCATGTGTAGCTGTAACACATACCCCGCTTTCTGTATTACAAATTCGTCGTTCACAATTAGCTTCCACAGCTGCTGAAGAAGAATCTAAGTTAAATGATGAACCAATAAATAGTCCGGAGCATATTAGTAATGTAGAAAATATTTTTTTCATTTTAAGATTATTTAAGTGATTGAAAAGGACACTTAAGATTAGTGATATATATATATATATATACGCAACACTATTATTGTAAAATTTATATTGAGTATTTTCTTTAATATCCTCACAAAAAAAAGCCTCTGAGTGCTTTACACTTCAGAGGCTATGTTTGAGAAGATGCTCGAACTTTGTTATCTGCTCAGAAAAGCAATCATCGCTTTGGCAAAATGCCCCAAATCTGTGGGAGTTCGCGAAGTGATAATATTTCGGTCTACTACAACCGCTTCATCTACCCAGTCGGCACCAGCGTTTATCAGGTCGTCCTTAATAGCATTCACAGATGTAAGCGTGTAGCCGTTCACCACTTTTGCAGAGATGGGAATCCAGCCACCGTGGCAAATAAACGCAATCATTTTATTCTGTTTGTGGAAGTCGGCGGTAATATCCAGCACTTTTTGGTCACGACGCAGTTTATCGGGCATATAGCCACCGGGAACAACCAGGCCGTCGAAGTCTTCTGCCGTAATATCATGGTAAGAAATGTCCGACTTTCCATTATAACCATTTTTGCCGCTGTAAACGGTATTGGCTTCGGGCCCCGCAAGTACCACTTTGGCGCCTTCTTCTTCAAGGCGAATTTTAGGGTACCACAGCTCAAGTTCTTCGTAAATATCTCCGATGAAAATCAGAATTTTTTTTCCTTCAAGTTTGCTCATAATAGATTAAGTTTCCTTTTTTATTTCACAAAAACAAATTGAGTAAGTTCATAAATGATCGTTTCATTATAATGAACGGTTAACAATGCTATAACATTTCTCATTAAACCAAACTGTGTTTTAATAAAAAAGCAGGCTATAGGGTGAGGACTTAGTTAAATTTCATTAGAAATATGTGAATTAAAGAAACTAAGGATGCCCTGCTACGTTTTTAATTAAAGTTATTACACAAAGCCGTATAACATAAAAAGAATAATTATTTCAGGTTAAGTATGGATATAGAAAAAATTGCAATGATTTGCGGGATGCTGCTAATAATTACAGGAGTAGTAGCATCATTAATTACCGGACAGCCTACAGCTATTATACCAGCTCCGTTTGGGCTACTAATAGCATTGGGAGGATTTGTTGCTATAAAGAAGCCAGAATTTAAAAAACATGCAATGCATGTAAATGCACTTTTGGCATTGATTGGCATATTGGCGACGCTTATGGGCATGGTTGCAGGTCTTCAATATTTGTTTGGGCTAGAAATCGAGCGACCTGTAGCGGCTGCTGTTCAGTCCGCTATGTTCATATTATGCTTTATTTATATGTACTTTTCAGTCCGAAGTTTCGTGAGAGCACGTAGTGAAGTATTACGCTAAGAAAAAAATAATAGTATTTATAAGTAATTGTGTGATAGTAATTTGAGTTGTTATGGTGGTGTTATTGTG
>JAIULZ010000095.1 GCA_022565805.1 Balneolales bacterium | reverse complement strand
GCCCCCAAGGATTCATTTTCCCGCAGAATCGGGCACTTCAAATGTTAATTAGCCCTCCGGTTTTATTTTTGCTCCGGCTTCGAATACCAATTAAAACAGAAGATTTTTTTAAAGCCTTCTTCTATTTAGTTTAGACTGCAATAGGTAGTTAATGCTCACAAACTTAACAAAAACTTACGGAAGAATAATTCGGATTAAACTATAAAAGCAAACCCGGCTTTATTTAGTACGTAAAAACAGATCAAAAAAAAAGCCGGTAACATTTGTTACCGGCTTTTTAAGCCTTCTGTTACTGTGGTAAACTTTGAGAGAATTACCACAGTAATCCATGCTAATAGTTTATTATCCTAAGCGAACAACGAGATCTGCGGTTCTGGCAGAATAGCCGGCTTCGTTATCGTACCAGCCTACTACTTTTACAAGATTGCCATCTACCTTAGTAATGCCGGAGTCGTAAATAACAGAGTGTGGATTACCGATAATATCGGTAGATACGATTGGTTCATCGGTAAATTCAAGAATACCTTTAAGAGGACCATTAGCCGCATCAAGGAAAGCCTGCTGTACTTCTTCCAGAGTGGTTTCTTTTTCTACCACACAGGTGAAATCGGTAAGAGATCCGTCTGGTACCGGTACGCGAACGGCGCCGCCGTCTAGTTTGCCTTTAAGGTGTGGCAACACAAGACCAACAGCCTTGGCGGCTCCGGTTGTTGTTGGCACCATATTAACAGCCGCCGCTCTGGCTCTTCTAAGATCTTTATGCGGAGCATCCACAGTACCTTGATCGCCCGTGTAAGCATGGATTGTGGTCATGAAACCTTTAACTACGCCAAACTTATCGTCGAGCACCTTAACCATAGGGGCGAGACAGTTTGTGGTACAGCTTGCATTCGAATAAAGCTTAATATCCGGACTAATTTCGCTGTCGTTTACGCCAAGTACGATGGTTTTAACATCGCCTTTTGCCGGCGCTGAAATAACTACTTTTTGTGCTCCGGCCTTAAGATGCTTGGATGCACCTTCGTCACTAACAAAAAATCCGGTACACTCTACAACTGTAGTAACACCAAGATCGCCCCAGCCTAAATTTTCGGGGTTTCTGTCTGCCATAACTTTAATGGCTTTGCCGTCTATTACAAGCGAATCGCCTTCAGCCTTAACCTCTCCGGGATATTTCCCGTGAACAGAATCGTATTTAAAAAGATGTGCCAATGTTTTGGCGTCTGTAAGATCATTTACTGCAACTATCTCAATTTTGTCGCTAAAGTCTTTTAACATAAAGCGTGTTACCAGCCGGCCAATCCGGCCAAAACCGTTTATACCTACTTTAATTTTACTCATTACGTATTGTTTTGGGTGTTATATGTAAGAAATCCGTGGCTTATATTTAAAATCTGTGTTATAGTTCGTCTTATTTCAGGAATAAATCATCCCTTAACTTAACGTTCGTTAACAGTATACTATTTGCTTTTTTTGCCACGGTTTCGGCTTAAAATTATATTTCTAATGTACCAATTAAGCGCCTAATTTTCAAGAAAACGAATATCGATATCAGATTTTTATATATGGGTGATATTTAGCATTAAAAAGCGCTTTCTTGAAATATATATATATGTGTGCTCAGAGTTTTTATAGCATAAAATTCTCTTTTTCCGGGTTAAGCGTACTCTTCAGAAAGAAGATAGTATGCATGCAGAAATAGCTTCAGGATTTGTGATTGTATTATTCCTACATTCGTAGTTCGAATTTCAGGATCCGACAAAGGATAGTCTATTCGGAAGTAGACCGTCTGTTATTCGTTTTGAGCATATGTTATTAACATTTTGATGTTTCTGTGTAGTTGTCCTCGACAGCCGTCTGATTTCAAGGATATAGCAGCTCGGACTTTGTCTATTCCGTTCTTTACCCCGGGCTCTCGGCTCGGGGTTTTGCCGTAGCTGGGTTATGATAAGCTAATCTATTTTTAAGCCAACCTTAGTTTCCCTTCTTCAGTCTCAGGTCATTGCTATCTTTTTTCTAAACTCATTTTTAAATGGTGATCAATCTGGTCAGGCAAAAATTTACATGATGAAATGAATGATTTTAAGCGAGTCCATATTATAACTGGCTAATACAAGCCACCCTATTCCATTCGATTGCAGGTGGATAGACCTTGCTAAGGCGGTATTTATTACAGCGGTCTTTTTGTTCGTATCGTTGGTTTTTTGCAAGTGGCTAAACTGTACGCATTCTAAATTTATTTCAATCACTTTCAATTATTATGACCTTTCTTTCAGCTGCAATTATTTCATTTGGTTTGTTTTATTTCGATTACGCATCAGACGAATTCGATCCAGCCGGCACGGTAATGGAAGTATCGGCAGATACGATTCGGGTAGATTTAGAAGAGATTCGTATCGAAGCTGCAAGACGTACCGAAACACCTGAGTCTGCGCCTTTTTCGGTGAGCACGATTCGGATTTCTGAAGAAAGACGTCTTAGCGCGCCAGGTCTTACTCTGGTAGACCCGCTTCGCGCCATTCCGGGTGTATGGGTTAATGATCGCAATAATAATGCGGTGGGCGAACGGATTTCGGTAAGAGGTATGGGTTGGAGAGCAGCTTTTGGTGTTAGAGGGGTTAATATGATGTTAGATGGCGTACCGCTAACCATGCCCGACGGACAGGCCATTATGAGTTTGGTCGATCCTGCTTTTATTCGGGATGTGGAGGTTATTCGCGGACCTGTTTCCGGTTTTTGGGGGAATGCAGGCGGGGGAGCTATACTTCTTTCTACAGCTGCTTTTAGCGATACGCCTATGGTGCAGGCCCGGCTTTCGGCCGGAAGTTTTGGCTATAATAAAGCCGATCTCGAAGCTTCTTTCTCCTCGGGAGGTAATCGCTATATGATTTACGGATCGAGATTATACTCAGATGGGTTTAGGGACCACAGCCGATACGAGGCGTGGAGACTGGGCGGTCATGCAGATTTTGTAATAGACGACCGCTCAAGGCTTAGGGTTACGGGCGCATTTCTTGAGTCGCCGGTTAGTGATAATCCCGGAGCACTTACAGCCTCGGAAGCCTCAGAAACGCCAGACCTGGCTAACCCGGGTAGCGTAAATCAAAATGCGCGTAAAATTACCCGTCATGCCCAGCTTGGCGCACGTTTTCAGCAGTTTTATGATGCGGGTGAGCTTAGCGTTCAAACTTACGGTCTAGTGCGCAGGTTGCAAAATCCGCTTGCTTTTGCCTGGATACAGGTTGATCGTTTTGCAGGTGGTATTCGCTCATTTTACCGCCAGGATCAGGATAGCTTTAGCTGGGGCATAGGTGCCGATGCAGGTGTTATGTCAGACAGCCGGCGGAACTGGCGAAATGTACAAGGTGATCAAGGCGATCTTACGCTAGACCAGCAGGAAGACGTGTATACAATGGCGGGATTTGGCCGCATCAGCGTACCCTTAGGAGATTTTACTCTTTCCGGAGGTATCAGGTACGACTGGTTTCAGTTTCAGAACGGAGATCGTTTTTTATCGAACGGAGATAATTCCGGGAGCAGGCGCTTCAGCTCTGTGAGCCCGGTTGCAGGCATCAGCTACGCCTTTAGAGAATGGATTGCCTATCTGAATTACAGCACAGGTTTCGAAACGCCTACCACAACTGAATTAGTAAACCGGCCGGATATGACTGGTGGATTTAATCCGGAACTGAATCCGGAGAGAAGCAACGGTCTCGAACTCGGTACACGTGGTATTTTTCCAGAACTGCAGTTACGATTGGATGTTTCCGGCTTTGTGAGCTTTGTAGACGATATTCTGCAGCAGTTTCAGGTTGAAGAGGACGGACGTGATTATTTCCGGAATGCGGGTAGTACACGACATGCCGGTTTTGAAATCTTTGCCGATTGGAGGCCAATTTCGTCTGTTAACCTGATTTCCAGCTACAGCTTTAGCGATTTCCGGTTTACAAGTGATGAATTTACGACATCTGATGGGGCCTCATTAAGCGGTAATTTGCTGCCCGGAATTCCACAGCATCGAATAAGCGCGATGCTGAGTTACCAATATGCCTCGGCAATGCTGCGGATTGAAGGCGAATTTAACGATAAGTATTTTGTGAATAATGCTAATTCGGCCGAAAATGAAGCCTATACGCTGTTTAACGCAAATTTATCCTATTCGCAATGGAGTCCGATTAATGGTGTACAAATAAGCCCTTTTTTTCAGTTGAATAATATTTTTGACACCCGCTATAACGGTTCGGTAATCATAAATGGATTCGGCGGACGATTTTTTGAGCCCGCTCCCGGCCGAAACTGGCAGGCTGGCTTCAGCATGCGATTCAGCTAACAGGAAATTCTCGATCCTCGGTCTATTCTGTCCAGCGAATTTAGCGAATTATTCCTGTCCAGCAGAAGTCTTTAAGCTGATGATTTTATCATTTGTTCCTCGGTCTTCGGTCCTCTATAGATCACACATCACCCTATTCCATCATAAAAATTATTTTATTCAATAGCGCCGCCCGGTAGAGTAAAAAATTAAAATCTTGATCTGTTATAGCGTTTGTGAGTGCCTCTAATTGATCGGAGTGGGTATGTGCAGCTGTTTCATCCATTTGTTGATATACTGCTGACATAGACGAAAGGCTTTCGGCGGAGCTTTCACCTAGTTTTTCACTTACTCTGGCCGAGCACGAAAAAAATGAGCGGAATGAAGCCCCTTCCTGCAATCCCCAAAAATCCCGCACATGCGGACTAGCGTTCCGGAAGAACAGGGTTGTGTTTTCATCAGACATTTCCGTGAGTAGCTGCAAATAAGATTCACGGCTTAAATCTGCGAGATGCTGGTTCTGAATGAGCCACTCTTCCATTTCGCTGTAGGCTACAAGCACTTCTTCTGCAACGGCAGACTCTTCGCCCAAACATTGCAAAAATTCCACATAATGTGCCGGAAATCTGGAACATGAAGCTAAAGAAATGAGCAGGGCGATAATTAAGATCAGATTTTTGAATGTATGAAATGGCATAGATTGGCTTATTGCTTGAACCATAAAAAAGTAAGGGTAATTCCGGTATTGAAAAGGGGCTTATTATTTGTTAAAAAGCGGTAATGACAAAAAAAGAATCCCTGCAGACTCATTTGGCGTTAAAATGGCCAAATGTACAGGGATTCATCAAAATAAGCCAGCCGGCATGTAGTACTTTAGATCAGGAGAACAGTCCGGAAACCAGATCTTGTGCTTCTTCCTGAATTTTCTTCAGATGCTCTTTACCTTTAAAACTTTCAGTATAAATTTTATAGATATCTTCGGTGCCGGATGGCCTTGCCGCAAACCAGCCGTTTTCAGTTACGACTTTAAGCCCGCCTATCGGAGCACCATTACCCGGTGCATGTGTTAATTTTGCGGTAATATCTTCACCGGCAAACGTATCTGATTTAATATCTGATGCGCTTAGATTAGCCAGCTTTTTCTTTTGATCTTTTGTAGCCGGTGCATCGAGACGTTCGTAAACCGGCGACCCGAATTTTGCTTCCAGTTCTTTGTAGTGATCACTCGGGCTCTTACCGGTTTTGGCGAGAATCTCGGCAGCCAAAAGATTTAGAATAATTCCATCCTTATCGGTAGACCATGCGGTGCCGTCGAAACGCAGGAAGCTTGCGCCTGCGCTTTCCTCGCCTCCAAAGCCAAACTCGCCTTTATGAAGCCCGTCTACAAACCACTTAAAACCAACTGGAACTTCGGCTACTTCGCGGCCAATGGATGCGCCAACGCGATCGATCATAGAGCTGGAAACCAAAGTCTTTCCAATCTTGAGAGAGGGGCTCCAGTCGGGCCTGTTTTGGTAAAGGTAATTAATGGCTACGGCCAGATAATGATTTGGATTCATAAGCCCGTCTCGGGTTACGATACCATGGCGATCGTAATCGGGGTCGTTGCCGAAAGCAATATCAAACTGATCCTTAAGATTAATTAATCCTGCCATAGCATAAGGAGAGGAGCAATCCATGCGAATTTTTCCGTCTTTATCTACATGCATAAAGCGGAAGGTGGCATCAACGGTAGTATTAACCATTTTTAGGTTAATACCATATTTTTCTGCAATTACCGGCCAGTATTCGATCCCGGATCCGCCCATAGGATCTACTCCTATTGTAATACCCGAAGCCTTGATGGCTTCCATATCTACTACATTATGTAAATCATCTACATAGGGAGTTACGTAATCGTAAGCTTGTATTTTATTACCTTCAATGCAGTCCTCAAAATCCATCTTGAGTACATCCTTGAGACCCGCCCTTAAAATGTGATTGGCTTTTTCTTCAATACTTTTAGTCGTTTCAGAATCTGCCGGTCCGCCGTGTGTCATATTGTACTTAATACCGCCATCTTCTGGCGGGTTGTGCGACGGGGTAATAACAACGCCGTCGGCAAGGTCTTCTGTTCGGCCTTTATTGTAGGTAAGTATAGCGTGCGAAATAACTGGTGTTGGAGTATAGCCACCGCCTTTCTGTACATAAGAAACCACGCCATTGGCCGCAAAAACACGTACAGCAGTTTGCAGGGCTGCTTCTGAAAGAGCGTGCGTATCCATTCCGATAAAAAGCGGACCACTAATTCTTTCGCTTTTTCTGTACTCGCAAATCGCCTGGCTAATGGCCAGGATATGGTTTTGGTTAAAGGAACAGTTCAGCGATGTACCTCTGTGCCCCGAAGTGCCAAAAGAAACAGCTTGTGCAGGGTCATTACCATCCGGTTTCAACGTATAATACTTGCTGACCAGCCTTGGAATATTAGAAAGCATTTTCTCTGTTGCCGGCTTACCGGCGAGTTCATGTATAGCCACTATAACCTCCGATTTCGTAAATGTTATATAAACGAGTGGAAGATTGTTCCCACTCATAGTTTCTAAATTTTCTGATAATTATACAATTTCAATAAAAATAAAAATCAAGAACTTAAGAAAACAACTTCTTTGCCCTTCCTGTTCTCCGGATGTATACGCTTAAAAACTCATCCGTGAATTTGTGTTATTCTATTATTTCCCTCAAATATGATACGCAAAGTCGAAGATTCCTAAGGCATTGTGCACTTTTCCTGCAACTGCTTAGTATCTCTTTAAAAAAAATAGAGTGAGTTTACTTTGGTCTTTTTAGATGCAAAGCAAATGATAAGCAGTAAGGTACAGTAATTAAAGCACCTAAAACGGCTTAAACGTTCAATAAACAGTTGTTATATAATCTCTCGTAGCAGGCTTTGCAAAACCAATCTTCTGCACGTCTTCTTTCTTGGAGCAATAAAAATCTTCGAGCTCGAAACGCCGGTGACTCAGGTTTTATTTTCGCTCTATCGCCGAATACGTGCAAATAAAAGGTTTTTGAAAGACTTCTTGTATTTAATTTTCCAGACTACTTCATAATGCATAAGAAAAATCTCAAATAATCGAGTTTTTAAGCTTAGCCTTTTCTTTTTTAAAAGGATTTCAAAGCCTGCTAAAAAAATGATGTCAAAGCAGTTGAATCTATTGCATATTGACTGGCAATGTAGAATATTTTTATAAGTAAGTAAGCTTACAGAATTTTCAACTAATTTAAATCTATCTGAATATTGGCAAGGAAATCTATCAAAAATTGGAAACACAGGGTAAATAATACTTCCTGCGATATAATTATACGAAATGAGGTTGGTGTTTACCACTAAGATTCGAAATGTAAGCGCTTACTTAGTGTTTTTTATCAAATTATTTTTTCCCATGTCTGTTTTGTAGCTCAGAAACCAGCGTTTTCAAGCTCATTTCCCGATCGCTTAGTAATACCATTAGATGAAACAGCAGGTCAGAAGCTTCATAGATAAATTCCCCGTCATCATCATTTTTTGCCGCAATAACTGTTTCCACGGCTTCTTCACCCACCTTTTGCGAAATTTTATCTGTTCCCTTATGAAACAGTGAGCTTACGTAAGACTCATCGGGTTGTTTCTGCTTTCGCTCCTCGATAACAGTTGTTAGCTCAGAAAGGAAATCGAGCGGTTTTTGAGCCACCGGCTGCGGCCGGAAAAAGCAGGATTTTGCTCCTGTGTGGCAGGTTGGGCCATCGGGCATAGCCAGAACAAGAAGTGCATCGGAGTCGCAGTCTGTATGTACAGACACTACATTCAGGAAATTTCCGGAAGTTTCTCCCTTCAACCAGATTTCATCTCTGCTACGGCTATAAAAAACAGCTTTACTGCTTTTATATGTCTTCAAAAGCGATTCGCGACTCATATACCCAAGCATTAATACTTCTCTGGTTTCTGCATGCTGTATAATGGCGGGTATCAAGCCGTTTTCGCTAAAGGTGAGGTCTTCGGGTAGTGGTGTTTTGATTTTCAATTCGGAAATAGACATATATAGTGGTAATAAAAAAGTTCTTAAAGGGTGATGATATCCTTCTGGTTACGATGCTACTGCGTGCATCAGACATGTAGTCTTACCGGAATTCCATTGCGGTGCATGGCTTGTTTGAGGTCGGTAATCTCTATTTCCCTGAAATGGAAAATGCTTGCTGCAAGTACAGCATCGGCTTTACCCAGTAAAACGGCGTTTATGCAGTGTTCAATGGTGCCTGCTCCACCGCTTGCGATTAGCGGTATTCGCACACGTTCTGCAATTCGGCTAAGCAGTTCGTGATCAAATCCGGATTTTGTGCCATCGCGGTCCATACTGGTTAGTAAAATTTCTCCAGCGCCCCGAGCCTCTGTTTCGGCTGCCCATTCTACTGCATCCATTCCGGTATCGTGGGTGCCGGCTTTGGTGTAAACATTCCACCTGGACTCATCACCCTGCTTTCGGGCATCAATCGCAGCCACAATACACTGGCTTCCGAAACGATCTGCCGCTTCAGTTATTAATTCCGGCCGCGAAACAATGGCGCTGTTAAGCGATATTTTATCTGCTCCCGCATTAAGTAAGGCCGAAATTTCATCAACCGTTCGAATGCCGCCGCCCACAGTAAATGGTATTATGATGCGCTTTGAAATTTGCTTTACCAACTCGGTAAGCGTCTTTCTTTTCTCGTTGGTTGCGGTAATATCAAGAAATACCAGTTCGTCGGCACCCTCGCGGGAGTATCGCCCGGCCAGTTCAACAGGATCTCCGGCATCCCGCAATCCAAGAAAATTAACACCTTTAACGGTGCGTCCGTTTTTGATATCGAGGCAGGGTATAATTCGTTTTGCTAGCAAGATCTTTTGGTTGAGTTGAGTTATATTGTATTGAATTAAATTTTCAAAAGTTGAGTTTTTTAGCCGGATTTTTCCAAAGACTTTTGCCGGAAATTACTGAATTCCGGCACGAAGCCAGGACTGTTTAAGCAAAAAGCTAATCACAAAAAGTAGCAAGCCGGGATATAAAAAAAGAAGGTAGCGATCCTGCACATCTGTAAAAATGTTTTCTGTAAACGGGGTTTTCTCTAATGCGTCAATTTCGCTATATACTCTTTCCAGTTCGCGGTTATCGCGAGCCCTGAAATAACGCCCCCCGGTCATTTCTGCCATTTGCGTTAGCATTGGCTCATTAATTTCGATTGGTATAGAGAAATACCGCCTGCCGAAAACCGGGTCGTCAACCGGGTAAGGAGCGCTGCCTTCGCCGCTTGCCCCAATTGTATAAAGGCGCATACCCATGGTTCGGGCAGTTTCTGCTGAGGTTACCGGATCTATTTCGCCTGAATTATTTTCGCCATCGGTTAGCAAAATAATTACGCGGGTGGCTGCGCTGCTGTCTCTGAGGCGGTTTACAGCCGTTGCGACGCCCATACCAATTGCGGTTCCGTCGCGCACGATACCAATATCCATAATATCGAGCTGATTGTGAATAAGGCGATGGTCGAGTGTAGGGGGTACAAGGGTGAGGCTTTCCCGGGCAAAAACTACCAGGCCAATCCGGTCGTTTGTTCTCCGGCGCACAAACTGCTGTGCCACATCCTTAACCGCAATAAAACGGTTGGGGCGCAGGTCTTCGGCCAGCATCGACGAAGAGATATCTATTACGAGCACGATATCTATGCCCTCGGTTTCCCGCTCAACAACTACATTTTCTTCCTGAGGCCGCGCCAGGGCAATGATGAATAACCCGAGGGCAAAAAGCTGAATAAAGGGAAGGGCAACATGTAGTTTGGCGCGCAAGCCGTTTCCTGACTTCTGTAGAACAGTAACCTGAGAAAAAGAAAGCGTACCCTCCCGCCCCCGCCTTATATACCTGAAATGATAGGCAGCAAGAACTGGCAGAAGAAGCAGTGCAAATAACCATTCCGGATTCGCAAAAATCATGATGCATCTCCTTTCTGGCTATTGTCGGGCTGACTCTGACTCTGAAGCTGAGATTGTTTTATCTGCTCATAATAGGTTAGCTGCAGCTGCTGTATTCTGTGGCTGTCTCTGGCTTTTAGCTGATGCGCTACCTGTAAAGCCGTTTCCACGCACTCGATCGCCCGGCTGTTGCTAATGCTGTAACGTGCAAATTTTATAAGATCGGCTTCCTTAAATATGGTTTGAATCTGCTCTAAAAGTTTTTTGTTGAACTGCCTGTTATCCAGTTCCTGCAAGGTTTCGCGACTTGTTTGCTCCAGCGATGGAAACTGATATACAGCGCTAAAATATGCGCGTAAAGCATCCCCAGTGCGCATACAGCTTTCAGCCGGACCAATTTTACCAACGCTAATATTAGAATGAATTAAGCTGAGTTCTTTTAACAGGGTATTAAATGGGTTTTCAAATTGGGGAGGTGGACTTACGGTTTGTGGCTCAATCTGCTGTATTTGAGCCTTTTTGAAAAAGCGTTTGTATAAAAAGTAAGCCACAGCTGCAAGGGCTATGAGTAAGGCTGCCATCAAAATAAAACCAAACAGAGAGGCCGGGAACACAAATAGTGGTTTTAAAGGTCTCAGGTCTGCATCATCCGTTAAACTACTTTTAAAATATAGCTGAACAGCAGGTACATTACCTTTAAAGGTGTCGCCCCGGGCTACAGAAAAAACGGGCAGATGTAATCCATCGAGCCGGGTGTCTTCGTTGCCAAAAAACTGTAGTTGCAGGGTGAGCAGCGAGTCGGTTAAAGTACTGCTTCTTAGCTCGAAATCGCGGCTAAATAAGGTAGAGTCGGGTACCGACAGAATCCTGATTTCGTTGGAAATTACCGAAATTTGAAGTTCGAACAGCCCGCCGGCCTGCACCGAATCTGCGGTTGCGCTGGCTCGTAGCGGAATTTCGCCGGCAGCTTGCGAAACAATCGACGCAGAGAAAGCCCGAACTTCTGTTACTGTAGATAACAGCACAAGTAAAACTACCGGGAGTAAAACAAAACCCTGTTTTAAAGACCCAATGGTTCCCGGTTTCGCCCGAAAATCAATCTTCCGGATAGTGGCGGCTAAGAAGCCAAAAAGCGAGTAAGCAGCTCCCGAAGATAGTTTCCGGCTATGTAGATTAGCACCCTGTATTATTCTAAACATGCTGTACCCGGCTTCTTAACATAGATGAAAGAGGCTGTACGTAAGAAGCATTTGTTTTGAGGAAAACATGGTCGATTTTATTTTTCAGAAGAAAATCTGCCAGCTGCATTTGGTTCTTTTTCCGCTCCGAGGCAAACTCTTCGCGCACCGAAGCATCGGAGGTATCTACCATTAATATTTGACCTGTTTCGGGGTCTTTTAACGGAACAAGGCCTAGGTTGGGAAGCTCATATTCGAGCACATCATCTACACAAAGCATAATTAAATCGTGCTTACGGGCCGTCATTTTGCAGGTTTTCTCGTAATTTGCATCCTGCATATCGCTAATGCAAACCACAATTGAGCGGCGTTTAAGCATACGATTTACGTAGCCAAGAGCCTCTCTCACAGAGGTTCCTTTTCTCGCGGGTTTTACCGAAAAAATTTCGCGAATTAACCGAAGAACGTGTTTTCTGCCTTTACGTGGCGGTATTACCTGCTCTACTTCGTCTGTAAACAAAATAAGGCCTACCTTATCGTTATTTTTGATGGCGCTAAAGGCAAAAACAGCCGCAAGCTCGGCATTTAAATCCTGTTTTCTCTGATCGAAGCTACCAAACTGACCACTGCCCGAAACGTCGACCGCAATCATAACCGTTTGTTCGCGCTCTTCCTCGAAAAGTTTAATAAATGGTTGTTGGCTACGAGCTGTTACATTCCAGTCGATCTGCCTGATGTCGTCTCCATATTGATAGGGCCTTACCTCGCTAAACGCCATACCGCGACCCTTAAACGCAGAATGATATTCTCCGCTGAATAAGTTATTAACTAGTCCTTTGGTGCGAATTTCAAGATAGCGCACCTTCTTTAACATTTCTCTGGCAGACATGAAGCGAGGTCCTGGCTAATAGAGTTGGATTGTAGCGACAAATAAGACGTAAGATGTCACTTTATGACACTCACGGGAGTTTTGAATCAGCCGCTATCAGACAGAAATAAAAAAAGTTGAAAACTCGTTCTTTCAGCAAACAGCAGTAGACTAAGGAACAAGTATAGAATGGCTAAGATAGCTATTAAAAGGCAAAAATACAGTCTGGGAAGTAGGATGAAGTGGTAATTTATGAGCTTTAGCTGGATGAGGGAGGTTTCACGATATCGAGTAACAGAGTTAAATGTAAACCGCAATTTCGAATATCGTTAAAAACCAACAATACGCAGCGGACGTTTAGCCACTTTCTGCAGCATAGCGAATTTTGGCTACTTTTTATCCGCACAAAAGGCAGGAAAGCTTCATTTAAGCAAGAAGTCTGATATGGTTTATCACAAATAAAGCTACAATAATTTTATCGGGTATTAGGATGGCTGATTTTGTACTGCAAAAATGGAGCTATTGAGAAGGTGTTAAAAAAAAATCTGTTTCCATCATGGCAAGAAATACCAAAGAAGATTTCTATTAATTTGCTTAACCCGATCCGAAAACGGCGCGCAGATGCATATTGAACTAATGGAATCTATTTTAAACTTCCCTATCTTTAATGGCTGTAGTATGATAGATTAATTCACCGATTCGACTTCAAAACCCGGGTTACCCCAAAACTAGATGATACGATTCGAGCTGATTTCTTGATGCAGGTATTGTTAGATTAAAAACGATAAGCAAAATTCAAAACAATACATTACTGACGAATGAAAGCTTTTTTTGAGTAGGTTTAGCCGGGCTGGAAATGGAAGTAAACATTAAAGAAGAGTGAGTTTTTAGTATTCACGCCATCTAAACTCAACCAAAAGCAACAATAAGGCAAAAGCCTGAAAACAGAAGAAGTCTTCTTCAACTATTATTTTTATTAAACAAATTATTATTTAACGACCCATAGTTATGCTGATAGGTGTACCTAAAGAAATTAAAACCCACGAAAACCGGGTAGCATTATTGCCCTCCGGAGTTGTTGAACTTAAAAAACACGGGCATCAGGTTATCGTAGAAAAAAACGCTGGCTTAGGTAGCGGCTTTCCCGATGAACTGTATGTTAATGCCGGTGCCGAAATGATCGAAAAAGCCGAGGATATATGGTCTCGTGCCGAAATGATTATGAAAGTGAAGGAGCCGATTAAGCCGGAATACGCCTTGATGCGCGACGGACAAATCATTTTTACGTACTTCCATTTTGCGGCAAGTCAGGAGCTTACCGAGGCGGTAACTGTTTCGGGCGCAATTGCTATTGCCTACGAAACCGTCGAAAAACTGGATGGTTCTCTGCCGCTGCTCATACCCATGAGCGAAGTAGCCGGTCGTATGGCCGCACAGGAAGGCGCAAAATACCTTGAGCGACCTATGGGTGGCCGTGGCGTACTGCTTGGCGGTATACCCGGCGTTCGTCCCGGTAATGTGATGGTACTTGGTGGTGGTATCGTAGGCGTAAATGCGGCTCGTATCGCGGCAGGAATGGGGGCAAACGTTACTATTTACGACATAAGCCTGCCCAAAATGCGCTATCTCGATGAAGTGATGCCGGCAAATATTAAAACCGTATTCTCATCAGAAGTAAACATCAGAACCGGTCTAAAAGAGGCCGACCTTGTTATTGGTGCCGTGCTGATACCAGGCGCTAAGGCTCCGAAATTGATAACCCGTGATATGCTTGCAGACATGAAACCGGGCGCAGTACTTGTTGATGTTGCCATCGATCAGGGCGGATGCTTCGAAACATCCAAGCCAACGACCCACGACAATCCGGTATACGAAGTAGACGGTATTATGCACTACTGTGTGGCAAACATGCCGGGCGCCGTACCATACACATCTACTATCGGCCTCACCAACGTAACGCTCCCATACGCTATTCAGCTCGCCAACAAAGGCTGGATAAAGGCAATTCGTGAAAACCGTGAGCTCGAATTAGGCCTCAACATCGCAAGCGGCAAAATCGTATACCGCGACGTAGCAGAAGCCTTCGATATGGAATGGACGCCCATCACCAAATTTATGACGGCATTAACCTAAATTGCCCATTTAAAGGCATTATTGCCCTAATTTAGTTTTAAAGAAAAAAAGGCAGCCTCTCCGGAGAACTGCCTTTTTTTTGAGTATTTAATGAACTCCCTTCCACCACCAAGCTGAAGCATGGTGCTGGAAAAAATGCTGTTCCCGAATCATGCTTCAGCTTGATTCGGGCCTGGTAGCTTTTCATTAATCTCTGAGCCCCAGAACCGAAAATCTGGTCAGTAAATACCTTCGAGCGAAAACCCCATCACAACCGATGAGCAAAATCTAAATAGCCCAACTTTTCAGCTCGATTCTTGGCGACGGGGTTGGCACCAAGCTGAAGCATGGTGCTGGTGAGGTTTTCATTTGGGCTGTGCGGGCTTTAAAAATAGAATTGAAAAACCTGACTAATGAGTTGCGTCTGGGTCTACGGGGCAGATCGAAATTCGTCGGTCCACCACCAAGCTAAAGCATGGTGCTGGAAAAACCTTGTTCCCGAATCATGCTTCAGCTTGATTCGGGCCAGGTAGCTTTTCATTAATCTCTGAGCCCCAGAACCGAAAATCTGGTCAGTAAATAC
>JAIULZ010000094.1 GCA_022565805.1 Balneolales bacterium | reverse complement strand
GCCCGCTCCGAAAAGTCAAATTTGAACCACGAAGTCACGAAGACTCGAAGTTTCACGAAGGTGAGTAATTTTTTTTTGATACGATATTTTACGCTTGAAGACATAAATTTCGAATTAGACATTAATCGGGGTAGCCTCATCATTTAAAAAACCAAAAATATGGACAAAATTACTCTCGCTCTCGACTGGACGCCCAATATAAATCACATTGGTTTCTTTGTGGCAAAGGCGAAAGGCTATTATCGCGATGCCGGTCTGGATGTGCAGATTATCGATCCGTCTGCCGATAATTATGAAATTACCCCTGCTAAAAAAGTAGAGCTTGGGCAGGCTGATTTTGCGCTTTGTCCTACCGAAAGTATTATAAGCTATCGAACCAAATCCAGTCCGTTTCCATTAAAGGCCATTGCAGCGGTTTTTCAAACCGATCTGAGTGCCATTGTGGTTCGGGCAGATAGCGGTATTTACACTCCCTCTGGCCTGGATGGGAAAAGCTATGCCTCGTATAAGGCCCGCTACGAAGACCGAATAGTGAAAGAGATGATACGAAACGCTGGCGGTAAGGGGGATATTCGCATAGAATGGCCGGAAAAGCTGGGCATTTGGGAAACACTTGTAAACGGTACCTATGACGCAAGCTGGATTTTTACAAACTGGGAAGGACTTGCAGCCGAAGCTGACGGACTTTTGCTCCGCTATTTTAAAATGGAGGATTTTGGTATCCCGTATTCGTATTCGCCCGTACTCGCGGCAGATGAGCAAAAAATGAATGACAAAAAGTTTAGAGACGCCTACATCCGCTTTTTGAGCAGCACTTCAAAAGGGTTCGACCATACGGTAGACGAGCCCGCAGAAGCAGCACTTATTTTGCAAGATTTTATTCCGGAAATTGATTCTGGTATTGATTTGAACAAAGCGCTGGGCCGCACAGCCGCCGCAATTCATTCGGCCGATGGCTGGGGGTACATGCAGTCGGAGAAAATGCAGGCATTTGTCGATTGGCTCAAGCAAACCGGCTTGGAGGAAAATCCACCGGCTGCCTCAGAGCTGTTCGACAACAGCCTGCTTACATCACAAAAAAGAACAATTACAGAATAGGTTAAGTTAACTTACTGAGCCGAATCGGTTTCGGTATAGCGTTTCATAAACTCAATCATGCGAAGCAGACGATCTTTGCGCTGATGAACATCGCCGGTTCGCGATAAATCGTGGCCTGCGCCGGGGTAGCGGATGTACTCCACGTCGCGTTCGAGTAGTTTAAGCGCACGGTACATCATTTCACTTTGGCTAACTCCGGTTCTCAAATCGTTGCTGCCGTGTAGAATTAGCAAGGGAGTTTCTATACGGTGAACGTGGGTAAATGGAGAGTTGAAAATGATGTTGTCCCGAACTTCTTCATCCCAGGGATATCCACCAAACTGATCATTCACGAGGCGGTATGCATTTCCTTCTCCCAGAAAAGTGGCCAAATCATAAACTCCTCTTTGGGCGGCGGCCGCTACAAAGCGATGATCTTTGGCAATCGTAAATGCTACTAAATAACCTCCGTAAGATCCACCGGTTATGGTAAGCCGGTCTTCGTCTATCCAGCTAAACTCAGCGATTGCAGCATCAAGCGCGCCCAGTACATCGTTCATAGGCGATGTGCCCCAATCACTACGGTTGGCGCTCTGGAAGTCGTAGCCGTAGCCACCCGATCCTCTCGGATTCGGAAAAACAACGCCAAAACCTTGGGCGGCAAACAGCTGAAATTCATGCCACATCGAAGCTTCTCCGGTTCCCCACATAGCGCTCGGTCCGCCATGGATTTGCAGCAAAGTTGGATAAGATTGTCCTTCCACAAAGCCGGCAGGTTTCATTACCCAGTATTCAATTTCAAAACCATCATCGGTTGTATATGTTCGTTTTAGGGGTTCCGAAACGGTGCGTTCACCAATCCAGGAATGATTATGATCGCTGATGCGCTCTGCACGGGAGGCATCGGTACGTGCGCGGTAAAGCTCGAATGGATTGCGGAAATCGGTTTTTACAAATAAAAGCGAATTACGGCTTATTGCAAAATCGCGAATGCCGGTATCATGCCCGGTAAGCCGTTCGTAGGAACCATTGCGCACATCAAAGCGGAATAAAGGAAAGCCACCGTTTTTGGGTGCTGTTGCGTAGATATAGCGACTGTTGGTGCTCCATTTGGTGTTACCCAGGCTGCGGTCCAGGTTATTCCCAAAATGCTGCACATCGCCGGTCTGCAAATTCAAAAGGCCAATTTCGGCTTGATTATAGCCCCGCTCCCGTATATCGAAAGCGCGAAACGCAACATAGCGTCCGTTTGGAGAAACCACCGGACTCGTGTACATGTAGTGATCGCGAGAAGCCAATTTTCCGTACGATCCGTTAGTTGCATCAAACAGATACAAAGCCTGCTCCGGCATCCGGTCGGGATGTATGCTGTTATCCATATTTGTGGAGAAAATAATGCCGCTGCCATCCTGCAGCCACGCGCCACCGGCAAAAGAGTAAAAACCGGTATGCAGGGTGATGGCATTTGGCCCGGCATCAGCGCCGGATTCCTGCACGTACCAGTGCGTGTAGCTGCGCTCCGCATTCAGGTTAAACTCCCCTTGAAAATCGATACGATTGAGGACGCTCGGGTTGCGCTCGTTTTCATTCTGAGCCAGCCATGCCCGAACCTGCTCAATGGTTCCATCAGGATCAGGAGTTATGTCATGATTTCTCGGTAAAGGGTCAATTCCCGGCTTTTCGTGCGGCCATTCGGGCCCAGCGCTAAAGGCATCTTTCTTGAGAAGGTCGGAATGCGTGTAGGAAGATGAAAACAGCAGGCGATTTCCATCCGGGCTCCAGACCGGAGATGACGCCCCGTTCGCATGATGGGTAAACTGCCGGGCTTCTCCGCCCGTGGTATTTAACACGAAAATCTGATTGCTGCCATCCACGCGACGCGTAAAAGCAATGTGTTCGCTATCCGGATGCCATGCGGGTTGAGAAGCCCCGCTTTCGTGCCGCGTTAGCTGATAAGGCGCTTCGCCGGATTCCAGATTTACCATCCAAAGCTGATTTACATAGCGGTAGCCATCGTCTTCTTTATTTTTTTCAGTTGCTTGCACCACATAAACGGCTTTCGAACCATTAGGGGAAATCGCGACTTGACTCAGCTGATTTATATTAATCAGATCGGTAGTGCGAACAAAAGAAGTCTCGTCGGCTTCGGTCTGTGCATACGCAGTAGTTGCGGTAGCCGAGCAGCCATTAAGCAAAATCAGAAAAAGAAGAAGTCCTGCGGTATTTCGTAAGTATAGTTTCATTAGTCGGGCCTCGAGCAGGCGGGATTTAATTAGATATAAAATTGAGGAGCACACCGGCAAAGCTCTGATCCTCACTGAAATCGAAAGAAAAGCAGAATAACCGCTCCTACGCGATTTTTCAAGTTTCAGAATTCATCACTTTGTAAAGAATGGTGAAAAGGGGCAGGTAAAGGTGGTAAAGTAGAGTAGAAAACGAAGCGACTAACGGGGCAAAGTGCTAATAGTTAGTCGGGATTGCAAAGCTGTTTAAAGACCTAAGCTGTCTTAAATGGTAAGCTTCCAAAAATAAATTCGATCTATTTTTATTATTTTGTTTTGCCGCTAAGTTACTATAAGACTTTGAATAAGCTTATGAGACTGCTTTATTGTTGAACACGACCTAAACCAATATGAAAAAATCTTCCTTTTCCTTATCTAAACGCATTGTCGACCATTTGATTCAGGCCGTTTTAATATTTACAAGTGTTTTTCTGGCTTTTTGGCTTTCGGATTATCGCGAGAAGCAAAAGGAACAGCGACTTGTGAATAGCGCCATAGAGTCTGTGATCGGGGAAATATCGTCAAATGCCGACGTCCTGAAAAGGCTGGAACCTGCACTTCTGAATACCATAAATCGGGCAGGAGAGTTTATGATGAATAGTCTTGATACGGCGAGCGTGTTTAATCATAATTATTTTACAGAAGGAGAGCTTCGGTTTAGTGAGCTGCTTACCAGCGATAGCTACCAATTCCTTAATCAAAATTCTATTTCTGTAGATATTGATAAACGGTTACTTATTAATCGTATTTACAAACAACAGGAATTTGTAGAAGGAGCTATAGATGACATGCTCTCTTTTTTCCGGCAGCGTGAACTATTCGATGGCACCCGCGCCAGGGAGAATTATATACTTTATTACATGCACATTAGAGAGATTGATGGCCAAATAGGTGCAATGAAACGGGAATATGAGACAGCTCTTCAGCGTTTGGAGAAATAAAGGTTTTGAGCCCGCTCCAAAAAGTCAAATTTGATCCACGAGGTCACGAAGTCTCGGAATTTCACGAATGTAAGTTGTTGTTTTTAAATATTATTAGGTTGTTGTATTTCTTTAAGGCTGTGATCACCCTTTATAAACTCAACTTACACTGTAAATACTAAGGGGGATTTTGTAACTCGTGAGCAATATTTCAAGTGGCTATAATTCCGCATTACAAGAGGTGGAAGTTCCGGATAAAGTATTCATCGGCATTAGCTTGCCGTTGGTCGAATAGCGTATTACAGGTGGGAAAAACCAGCGTATATTTTGTTAAGGTTTAAAAAACTGTAGGGTGATGAGCGCAACAATGTATCTACATCATCTGTCCCTGAAAAAAATAAGCCTGCTGAAGCCCCGAGCATCTGTCTAAGGCATATCATCTCAGAAGT
This sequence comes from Balneolales bacterium, assembly GCA_022565805.1. Taxonomy (GTDB): domain Bacteria; phylum Bacteroidota; class Rhodothermia; order Balneolales; family Cyclonatronaceae; genus Cyclonatronum. The sequence goes on along the minus strand of JAIULZ010000094.1, from coordinate 10,364 downwards.
AAATTTGAACCTCCCATCAGAATGAAATCAGTTCAAAACACAAATTTCATAAAGCTGGAAAAACCCCTGCCAACCTAATTTTTAACATCATGACACTCTCAGCAACATTTTTCCGCCCTGCCTCTATGTGGTTTGTGCTTGTTATCGCACTGCTTTACTTGCAAGCTTGTAATTCTGTAAATACAGACAATCAGGATGATGAACCCAACGGAAGCGAATTTGTAGACGGGTTTAATTTTTCTGTAACAAATGAAGTAAAACTCACTGTAAAGGCCGGTGTTATGGCCGATATTTCATCTGTTGCCCAGCTTTATAATGGTCACCCCAATAATGGTGGCAAAATGATGCAGCAGTTTGCAATTAAGCCAGAGCAGACCAAAGTTATGGATATCACCGTACCGAATCATGTACGTGAAAGTCTGTACGTAATTTCATCATTGCCCAACGGTATAAACAGCATCCATAAGGTAAATGTTGGTGGTAACACAGCGCAGGTAGAAATAAGCACACAGTCTGCCGAGCCGAATAATTCTGGTGAAAATGCAGGATTAATGAATGCACCAAAAGCTTATAACACCATCCCTGTTTTCGAAGATTTCGAAGGTGGTAGCCGTGATCCACTTGCTGCTGCATGCTGGGTATTTCAGGCTTCTACGGTTACTTCTGCCGGTAACCCGATTAGTGGATCATTTAGCGTAAGAACAGGTACAATGACCAATCCATTATCGCCACCATCGGTAACCACTCCCTGGATTAACTTCTACGGAGCAGGTGAGCTTACATTTAGCCACAAAAGCGATAACAACTCTGCTAACGGATCTTTGAGAGTAATAGCTGTAAACGAATTTGGTACACCAGATTTCTCGAACCCACTCTTTACCTATAATTACAGCAATGGAACCGGTGTTCGTAACGAATCAGTAGCGATTCCTCAAAGCATGAACGGTGTGTATCGTGTAGCTTTCTTTTACTTCGGCAACGGCGGTAATCAGCGTGGATTTCTGGATAACGTAAGCATACCGGGCGCTTATGCTTCTGATCCTGCAAATAACTGCGAGCCGGTAGTAGCTGCTCCAACACCTGTAGAGTTCAATAACTTCTACCCTGCCGAAGGTCAATTCGGTACGCTTGCTTTCGAAGATAACTGGCCTGGTTTTGGCGACTATGACATGAACGACCTGGTTCTCGGCTATAACATCAACGAAGTAACAAATGCGAATAATCAGCTTATTCGTCTGGAATATACTGCTAAAATACGCGCCACCGGTGGTGTCTTAAACAGTGGCTTTGGTCTTCTGGTAAATGCACCAAACAGCGCGATTGAGTCTGTAGCAGGCAACGTAATTAATCGTAACTTTAAGCCCTTTAATGGCAATGGTACCGAGCAGGGAACAGGTCATGATGGTACGGGATCTATCATCATACTTTGGGATGATCTTCACTCACTTATGCCGAGTTTCTCGAACGTGCGCCCGCAGGACCCATACAGACAGCCGGTTGAATTACAGGTTGTAGTAACCTTTAACACACCACAGCCGAGAAATATTCTGGGCGCAGTACCTTACAACCCGTTCATTTTCGTACACGGTACAAGAAACGGTCAGCCATGGGGCGGTCGCGGTCACGAAATTCACCTGCCGTTTCAGCAGCCAACTTCAAACGTAAATTTCGATCTGTTTAAAACTTCAAGCGACCACTCAATTCGTACCTTCCGTGAAGATGGGCCAAAGCCTGGAATGTTCATGTATTTCGAAATTGAAGGTTTCTGGTACACAAGCCGCGAGCATCTCAACTGGGTACTGGACATTCCGGTAGAATGGGTTTATCCACGCAGCACCATATCGGTTTTTGATGCCTACAAAAACTACAAAGACTGGGCTATCAGCGGCGGAAATGCTTACCCAGACTGGTACCTGGATACTCCCGGAAACCTGCATGAAAACCGCGTTTTCCGCGCACCAAACTAAGCTCTTTTTGTAAATCCAAAAGCTTAAATAAAAAAAGCCATCCCGATTTGTTTTGGGATGGCTTTTTTATTTAAATGAAATTTTTGAAACAACCGGGTGAAAATGACCCAAGGGAGGGTGAGAGTGCGAGAGATGCGAAATGGCGTGCCGTGGTGCATGTTTTGGTAATCTAACCCCTTATGAAATGCCCGGTTATTTTCCGTATATATACATTCCAGAGTGCGCTCTATCTTTAAAATGACTAATTTCTGACATCTGACATCTGACATCTGACATCTGACATCATTAGTAATATTTGACCTTTGGACAGTAACAGTTTTTTTAACACGCTTCATATCAATCCCCTTTTGTCTAAAAACTACTTCTTTGAGCATGAATGATATCCCTGTTTCCATAAAGCTTTGCCTGCTTTTGCTTTGCGCGCAGTTACTCTCCGGATGTGGAGAAAAAGCGGAGCCGGGTGATAGTGATTCCATGAGTTCGGTTAGGGTGATGCATTTCGAGCCCCCGGCTGGCGACAATCATCGTTATCCCTTTTTGACTACCGACCTGCACGGGGAAATTATGATGACCTGGATTGAGGAATCGGCTCCGGGATATTTTAAGCTGAATTTTAGCAGATTTCACAAAGAAAATGCCCGCTGGAATGAAGCTTCTGTTATCGCTGAGGGTCCAGATTTCTTTGATAATTGGGCCGATATTCCTTCAGTTGCCGCAAGCCCCGACGGTTTTTTGGTTGCGCATTGGCTTCAAAAAGTTGAGGGAGGTCCGTTTGCGTACCACATCCGGATTTCTTTAAGCAAAGATGGTGAAAGCTGGTCAGATCCCATCACCCTGCATGAAGACAAGTCGCCATCTGAGCACGGTTTTGTTAGTTTGCAGCCTTTACCAAGCGGTAATATGCTGGCCGTTTGGCTGGATGGCCGCAATACAGCGGCGGCTTTCGAAAATATTGATGGCGCTCATCATGAAGATGAAAATGAAACTGCACCTGCACATTCGCAACATAATCATGGAGCAATGACGCTGCGTTCTGCAGAGATTGACCGTAATGGACAGATTGCAAATCGTTTAGAAATTGATTCCCGGGTGTGCGACTGTTGCCCTACAGAGCTGGTTCTCTCCGGCGAATATGTTTATGTGGTGTACAGAGATCGCAGCGAAGATGAAATCCGGGATTTTTACATGGCTGAATACGATATAATAAATAAAAGCTGGAGTAACCCAACTCCTGTTCATGAGGATGGCTGGCAAATCGGTGGGTGCCCGGTTAATGGTGCCCGAGCACTTGCGCTCGGGCAAAATCTGCTTATAAGCTGGTTTACGATGGATTCCGGTAATCCAGTGGTGCGAGCCGCTTATGGCAATCCGAAGGGTGATGGCTTCAAAATCGTAAAAGAGCTCAATACTGCCCCGGCTATTGGCCGGGTTGCCGCAGCAGGCAAAGGGGATAATGCGCTGATCCTATGGCTGGAAGAGGGAGCTGAGCATGGTATAGACCGGTTTGCATTCAGTAAATGGAGAAATAGAGGTCGGCTGTCTGAATCTGAAGTGATGCATGAAATCCAGATTTCGGGTTCCAGAAGAACCGGATTCCCACAGCTAATTCGTCTGAATAATGATGCCAATTACTTGCTTGCGTGGACCGCCTTCGGGGAAAACTCGCGCATCGAGATGCGCCAAATAAGTTTCAACTAAGCCGGAAAATCCTAATAAAAAGATTGGTTGTTGCTTTACTGATGTATTGGAATGGCGTACTTTAACGCCTATTCACTTTTAAAAAATAATCACTATGGATTCAGCCTTTGTAACATTACTGGGCATGCTTGCGGCAACCTGTACAACGGTAGCTTTTGTGCCGCAGGTTATTAAAACATGGAAAGCCCGTTCCAGCAGAGATCTTTCCCTCGGCATGTTTAGTGTGTTAGCGACAGGTGTTGCTTTCTGGCTAATTTACGGGCTTATAATCGATGATTTACCCATAATTGCTGCAAACTCGGTTACATTAGTTCTTATCATTACGATTCTGATTATGAAAATTCGTTTCGACAGAGCAGAGCGTAAACAGGAAATCCTTGAAAAGATAAAGCCCCAAAAGTGATACATCCTAAATGGCTTCAATACTCTGCCATAGCGAGATTTCTACAGAATAATTACGCTTTGAAGCAAAGCCTCCTGCGATAGCTCTCCGGCGGAAAACTCTCGAAGAGAACCAATCGGCACCGCATATCTAACTACAGAAACGGGCTGTTCGGTAAAACGAATACTTCCAGCCCGTACAGCAGAAATCCAGATAAAATACTCTTCGTCCGGGTAATTGCGAAGCAGGTGAATATAGTCTGCAAGCAGCTCAATGCCGGAATGTATAATTGGGGTATTTTCTGTAGCCGCGTTTTCACCTGCGCCGGGAAAGTAGGTTCGTGTATTTACCCGAGGCTGTGAGGCCGAAGCTGTGCGTACCCCCCTAAGTCTTCTAATTTCCGAGTCGGCCCGGTTTAATGAATCGGCGCGAGTGCCGACAGACGCAAGGTTTTGTTGCAATTCTTCGAGTACAGGAGCCATTTCTTCCTGCAGGTTTTCAAGAGCGGGTTTTAGTTCTTTCTCCAAATCCTCGAGAACCGGTTTCATTTCCTCATGCATTCGCTCTAAAGCCGGACCAAGAGAGTCTGAAAGCACCCGCATCGCTGTAAAAAAAGACTGCATGCCTTCATGCAGCTTCACGAAATAATTGCTTCTCACCGAATCGGTATGAATGCGAATATCGAAATCGACTGTTTCGGCCTGTATACCGGGATCACTGCGAATATCCCCTCTCAGATGCGCCGGCCGGTTCCCGCTAATTTCGGTTCGTGAACCTGGAATACGCACAACCTGCACAGAATCGCTGCGGTGTATAACCATCCTTCGATTATCGTCGCCATTGTTAAAAACTTCTATATGGCGAATATTCGACGGGTTGATGTCAATGTCACTCCCGGCAACGCGAATCTGCGCCACGCTGTTGGCCGTTGAGGCAGGCTGTCGCCCGAGCTGATTGCTAAATACAATACCAAGGCCCGGCAGGTGTGTAAAGCGGAGCTGAGAAAGTCCCAGAACAGTATTGGATTCCGTGATGGATGCATTCGAAAAAACGTGCTCTAACTGAGAAAATTGATCTGTTTGTGTTTCCTCAAAAAGAATCCGGCTGACTAGTGTTTCCTTATCCAAACGCCCGGACCTGTACGATCTGATATCCGACACTTTTACGACGGCACTCAGGTAGGAACTGTGTTCGGGATACCGATGCACAACAAAACCGGTGGCGTTTCCGGTCTTTTCCGCATTCTGAGACTGATTCTTATAATGTGGCACGGTAATAAAAATGGAATGATCCGGATTCATTCGGTTAATTCCGGGAAAAAGCTCGGCAATAAAATTTGTGATGCTATTCTTTAAAGTTTCGGTATCCGCATGTTCTGCCCGTGAAAATGAGGGCATGAAACGGTTCGTCTGGCTGCCTGTTTCATAAAGCATAAGCCCGTTCGGTACTTCCATAATATGAAGCACATCGGGCTCCAAAGCGCGAAGTTCAGCCATGTGTTTACTATAAAGCTGACGCAAAAGATCGTAGCTACTTTGTTGCGCTATGTCGGGGGAAAGCTCTGTATCTGTAACAAAGCTTGCTGGTAAAGTGCGAATACTGGTACCCTGTATTTCGTTAGCTTGCTGTGGCCTAGACTGTGTTTGACCCGAGCTGCTGCAGCTCAGAACAGGCAGTAAAAGCCCGGTTAGTAGCGCCAAAAAAGCTGTTTTTTTAATCATATTATCCATTGGTAGAAAATGTTTAGCGATCGTATTGCTGCGTTACGAATTCGATAATTTCGTTAATAACCAGATCCTGTTCGTGAGTTTGTCGAGAAAAAAGTTCGCGCTGAAATTCCAGCTCGTTAACGATAAGTTGAAGATCGGTAAGTCTGCGGGCCTCAAAATCGACCACGAAAGTTTCAATAAGACTGCGGATTTCCTTTTGCTGTAGTTGCCGCTCTTCGTTCAAAAGCTCTGCCATCAAAAAAAGCTGTTCCTGCCGCGCTTTATCGAAAGAATCCTGCGATACAAACTTTTGGATTAATTCATCTCTTACCTCAGCTGTGTTTGTTACCTCTCTTTCGGCAAGAGCTACAGTTTCTTGCAGGTTTTCTGCAAGGGTAACTTTTGTGATGGAATCCTGATCCGAAAATCCGAAACCAGCACGAAAACCATCATCCGAAACATTAAGCTGAAAACCGCTGAGATAGCCACCCAGGAAAAAGACAACAAGCAGACCTGCAGCGGTGGCAAAAATCTGCAGTGTAATGTTTTGTGATGCGGTCGAATTGGCGATAGTTGTTTTAGTCGTACTTTCGGTGTTTTTGGGTGAAAAAGTATTCGAATTTTCTCCGGATAATGATAATACAGTGCGTATTTGGCCGAAAGAGCTAAGTTCTTTGCGTCGGTCGGGGTTAGAGTCTAGCCATTTTTCAAACGAAACGCGCTCGCTTTCGGGCATTTCGTCGTAGAGATAGGCCATCATTTTGCGATGTATTTTCTGTTCTTTCATGGGTAAAGATCCTCCTTGTTTAACTGCATAGATGCTAAAATTCCCGCGAGGGCTTTAAAACTGTAATAGAGCCGCGATTTGGCGGTGTTTTCTGGAATATTTAAAAGTTCTGCAATCTCGGGAAAACTGAGTCCCTGAAACTCTTTAAGCAACAAAACAGAGCGTTGTTCTTCACTCAGCTGCTCCATGGCTTCTCTCAAAAGTTTTTTTCGCTGAAGCTGTTGGAGATTCGATTCCGGATTCTCGCTGTTTTGGCTGCTATAGTTTACGGTTTGGGATTGATGAACTGCTTCTGCCTGCATGGCTTCACGCTTAACTTTTTCCCGGCTGCTGTTTCTTTGGAAATCCCGGAACTGATTCATAAGTACCTGAAAAAGCCACGCTTTTAAGCGATTTTTCTGATCGAGTGTACCCAGCTTTTGATACGCCTTTATAAATGTCCGTTGCAATAATTCGCTGGCATCATCGGGATTTCCCGTGAGCCGAAGCGCAAACTGATGAAGAGGTTGGCGCCAGCGCTCAACAATCTCGTTAAAGGCTTCATCACAACCCTCGGTATAGCGGGTTACAAGCTGTTCATCCGTATTGCTTGAAAGCGCCTCATGCATGTGTAGTGGTAGATTTGGTCAATATCATACGTTAGCCAGATTGTGTTTTCAGAGCGATGGCGATACTAATTCTATGATAGCGAAAATGGTAGAAACCGAAGCCCGACTTGTAAGCGAAGCTTTTATTGCTCTGCCTTACTGTTGAGACGACAGCCGGATCACTTTAGTTTTATCGGTTCGAAAAAAAACTGCTCATCATTTCGCGAATTACAGGAAGGCTTTAAATAGAAAAATGTAAAAACAGGAAACGGTGTGATGATGAGAAATAATCTGCATAATAAAAAAGGGAGCCGGAATGTAGTCCGGCTCCCTTCTGGAGGTTTGTTAGTTTCTTCTGAGGAAGAATTGGATGAAGCTTACTTCACGAGAAGCATTTTCTGAACTCTGCTGAAGCTACCAGCCTGCAGGCGGTACAGGTAAACGCCGGATGCAAGGTTTTCGGCATTAAACTTTACGTTATACGATCCTGCATTTTGCGTTCCATTTACGAGCGTAGCCACCCGCTGACCCTGCAGGTTGAAGACTTCCAGCTGAACATCGGCCATTTCGGGCAGTGTATAGCTGATATTTGTTGTAGGGTTGAATGGATTCGGGTAGTTCTGGTTTAGTTGAAAGCCGCGCGGTACATCGCTCAAGCCATCATCTATACTGGTAAACATATCGAAAGTTGCTACTGTGCCATTTGCCAGAACCGCAATTAAAGTAAAAGACTCGCCATCCTGATTTTCTTCTGGCGCAAGGAAACCGCTTGCGAGTACAAGCGCAGTATTTCCACCCAGAGCAGAAAGGTCGGCTGTAAAAGAAGCGGCGGTTGTGCTCGTGCCGGCAAGATTTATATCCAGAATGTAGCTGTCTGCGGGCACCTGAATATACTCACTGGTGAACCCGGTGTAGGAAACATCGGGAACGAGTACACCAACATTTCTTGCAACAACATCTACAGCCGGTGCATCGGTAGCGCCGTGATAAACTTTAATATCTACCTGTCCATCGGTTCCTTCTGTAGCCGCACCGGGAATGATATCCAGGAAGAAGCCCGTATCAATTCCATCGGGATTATTTGCAAAGTTAGATGGATCTGCAACACCAGTGGCAACCACGTAGTAGCTGAAGCCGGGCTCCAGCTCGATGCCTTCAAAACTGAAACCAGCTTCGATACCAGCACCAGCCGGGCTAACCACAATATCGTAGGTGATATCTGTACTAAGCTCAACGAATTCGGTTGCGCCACGGAAAGGAACATCGGTAAGGAAAACATCACCATTCACAAAAATATCGACCAGAGCAACCGCCGGATCTGCCGAATTGTGAATAATTTGCACGAAAGCCGATTCTTGGGCTACGAAAGGCTCAATAACAACTACGGTACCATCTGCAAGAACCGCTATAAGCGAAAAATTCTCACCACCCTGATTCATAGATGGATCAAGAAATCCGCTGGCCAGAACCAAAGCGGTGCCGCCACCCAGACCGGAAAGATCAGCTTCGAAAGTAGCGGCCGTAACTTCGGTGCCCGCCACGTTTATATCGAGCGTGTATGCCGAAGCCGGAACGCTAATGTAATCTGGAGTGAATTCCGTATATGATACATCTGAAGCCAGCGTAGCCACATCGCGTGCAATAACATCTACCGAAGGGGCATCTGTGGCGCCATGATAGATTTTGAAAGAGACTTCAGATTCCGAATCCCCGGCAAGCTGTGCTCCGGGAATAATATCCAGAAAAAATCCGGTTTCGATGCCATTTGGATTTTCTGCAAAGCCGGCTGGATCTGCAACACCGGTAGCAACAACATAATAGTTTTCGTCAGGTTCAAGCGTAATGCCGGAAAAGCTAAAGCCAGCATCAATACCTGCACCAGCCGGACTAACCACGATGTCGTAGGTTACGTCTGCATCTAATTCTGTAAATGCAGTCGCGCCACGGAAAGGCACATCGGTGAGGAACACTTCACCATTTACAAAAATATCTACTTCTGCAACGGCGGGGTCTGCCGAGTTATGAATGATCTGTATATTTGCCGTATTATCTTGCGCGAAAAGACTGCTTGAGAAGCCAAGACTCAGAAATAAAATGAGCCATAGGAATTGTATAGTTTTCATATCTGTAATAGATTTGTTGATGAATTCTTTGTGATCTGTGTTGGGGTAACGCATCTCAAGAACACGAGTGAATACCAAGAATGACCAGAAGATTCTTGTGAATTATTGTTCAAGAATTGTAAATCCCGGCAAAAGAGACGCGACGGCAGCATCTTTAAATCAAGATCAGAATTAGTTATTTTGGGTGACTGAACTAAAACTAAAAACCTGCATTTTTCTTTAATAAAGCTATGAAGCTGACCATGTTTAAAGCCAAGCTACACCAAATGAAGGTTACCGAAGCTAACCTGATGTATGAGGGCAGCATTACAATAGATGAAGATTTACTTGATCTTGCCGGTATTTTGCCGTTCGAAAAAGTGCAGGTGGTTAACATAACAAATGGCTCAAGACTGGAAACCTATACAATTGCCGGAGAGAGAGGGAGCCGAATTTGTTGTCTCAACGGAGCAGCTGCAAGGCTCACGCAGGTAGACGACCGTATTATCGTTATGGCCTATGCCGAAATGAATGAAGTAGAAGCCCGCCAACATAAGCCCAAGGTTGTAGTACTCGACGATAAAAACGAGCCCAAAAATGTTTTTGAAGGTACGCTGCCCGGTAATAAATACGACCTTGCCACGGGTCAGCTTATTTAGGTCGATCCCGGAAATACTTGATTTTGCGGGTGTTTTCCGGAGGTTCGATTTTAAAAGCTACACCTAATGAATTCATTATTTTGAGCAGTTTTTTTCTCAAATAAATAGTTGATTCAATGTTCTCAGTTCGAATGGAAGAACCCACAGAAATGATTTGAAACCTAAAATTTGATGGACTATAATTTGACGCTAGGCGACTTAATTATATGAGGCTATCATTTAGATGTGTTTAGACTTTTACCCTCGGTAGATTTCTTGATTTGAAGGACATACCGGTCCGGTTTTTTTCCGTTTTTGAGTTAACTCAACTTCATCAAAATCTTAAAAATCAGGCTTCATTCCATTTAAGCTTCGTTCGGTAGTGCTACATTTATAATTTTCATAGAAAAGCATATTTAATCAAGCGATTCAGCTAAAGAGAGGCTGTCTCAAAAGGTACATTTGATTTATGAATGCCTTAATAATTTAAGTTT
>JAIULZ010000093.1 GCA_022565805.1 Balneolales bacterium | reverse complement strand
GAACACTATGTTTAATTTCAATGCCGAATACGTATATGATGAAGTGCTTCTTTTTGTTACCGAAGCAACCTTTTCCGGTAACGGTCAATTTAATGATGAAGGCTTTACCTGCAGATTTGCTATAACGAAAATGAAGACATCAGGAAAACTGATAGTCCATCCCGAAATTCTGAATAAAGAAAACGGTAGCTGGAAACCCGCCCGGCCGGCATCATGGGTTCTGGATACCGTTTTGGACTCTCAGGGACTTTACTTAGATTTCGGATCAAGCCAGACCATTAAACCAACTCCTGAAGTCTGGCAGGAAATTCGAAATCGTCTTCATGAACACAAAACAGCTTGAAAAATTCTTCGAAGAACGCCCGGCCATAAACAAAACCGTATTTGCCAAAGAATGCGGCATATCGAGACAGTATCTTCTTTTACTACTAAAAGGAGAGCGCCCCTTTACTGAAAGCGTTACAGAAAAACTAAGAGAACAAATAAGGAAATATGGCTATGAGATTTGAGAGTGGGATAGATAAAAATCGTTGGTAAAGATCCGCTATGCTAAGCTTTAAAGAAAAAATAATCTTACTGGAAAACTATCTTGAAATAGATAAGGGAAGTTATGCCGACAGCTTCAAAGATGACATCCACATCTACTTTGATAGTTTTGAAAACATGGATAAAAACGACCCAAAACTCCAATTTCTAAAAAAGCTCAACTCCAAAAAAGAAATAGAAAACTGGGTTGATAAACTTACTTCAAGAATAGTAATGAAGTTTGACGAGGAAGAAATGAGTTTGTTTGATTTTATTTATTATGAAATTAATATACAATACTTAACAAAATGACTTATTCACTTATTTTTAAAAACAAAGAACCACACTATACTTAAAGGTAATTAATAATTACTAGAGAGAATATATATACCTATGACTAGCCATATAATATATGCTACTTGTTAATAGAAATTATATCCCTAATAGATATATTTTGTTTAAAGAGTTCTTGTTTAAATAAGTAGAAAGAATACACTTCTCGATCTGATAGCGATCTATCATCTTGTAATTTACGGCCTATGGTATGACACAAATCTGTATAAAATTGGGAAATACTTCTAGTATTCCTAGCCCATAAATAAAGTTTCTTCCAATTAGAAACACCTATATCATCAATTTGATTTTTAAGTTGACTAAGCAAAGCCTTATCGACATTAATTGAATCCCTTGTTGTATTTTCCGTAAAATAATCAGAAATCATACGATCATTAATATCTATATTTTGTTTCTTTATAAAAGACCAACAATCTTCTTTTTTCGCCCATTCACCATACAATGAACCCGGGGCATTATTTTTAATCAACTCTTCGATCTTCAACATAACACTTTTCAGAATAATCTTAAAAGAGTCACTTAGTTTTTGATCTTTCCATATTTTATATAAGTTTATTTCATTATTTGTTTTTAATACTAGATATGAAATACTGTAGGGAACTGTAACGTATCTCAAGTCCCCAATAGCATGAGGCTTTACTCCATAAATTTTCTCAGCTTCTTTAAACAGAATAACTTTAGCAATACTATCTTGAAAATATTTTTCATCAGGGTTTTCATTGAAATTAAATCGAAGGAAGTGTGCAAAGTTTTTTTGGCCACCCCTTACAACTATATGTGGACCAATAATTGACTTATTTCCTTTTTTAATTTCACCATATGCATTAACATATTTTGCAAAAACTTCTTTAGTCAAAACTTGCTTCCTAGGGTATTTAAGATCAAATGATTTCTGTTTTGACTTTGTATGACCTTGATTAATACGTTCATTTCTATATTGCCCCTTAGCTCTTTCAAAAAACCATTGAGTTTGACTTGATTCTCCATCCATTGGAGGTGCCCAAACAAGTCTGGATATTTGTTCAAGTCTAATTAATCCACTTTTGTTGGAGCTTAGATCCGATGCAGTAATTTTATTTTGAGTGTTCGCATATTCGGCAATTCTTCCTATAGTAGTGCTAATATTATTTTTGTCACTGATTTTTGTAAATTTTACCTGAACGTATACTTTAGAAATATCCGCATTATATTTTTTCGAAGCGTGATAAATTGAAGCCGTTGTCTGTCCACCGTTAACAATTTGAAAGTCTTTAACACTGGTTATATGTTTGCTACCATCAAAACTATTTTCAAAATTAATTTCTTCAGCGGTAGCTGCTATACCATTATTAAAGGCCATAAACATATGTGGCTCTTCTAGTATTGTATGCCTCATACCCCGATTTATTTTACCCCTAAACTGGAGGAAAGATCTTACATTTTGCTCAAGAAGTCTTAATCCATATTCCTCATATATATGAGCTAATGCAGAGCCTGGAATGATAGCAAGATATGATTGATAGCCATCTAGTTCCTCATTTGTTGTAATACATGGGACAGGTACGCCCATTTCTCTAAAATTGATCTCGATAGGCATTCTTGTTTTATCAGAAAGATTGAATAAATAGTCTAAATCAATTATTCTATAAAATAATTTGTAATGACCAATTTGAGAGCTAGGTTCAAAAGAACTTTTTATTAAATGGTTAGAAAGTATAAAAACATTTATTCTAGACAGGTTTTCTTTAATTTCACGAGAATTATAAATAGAATTTGCAAAATCAAAGATTTCGGCACTTTCATCTAACTCATATAAGTAATTTTTGCACAAAATATTATCCAAAAATTTAAATGCCCTTGAAATTGCTTTATCTATATCGCTTTTGAATGCTGTTGTAATTGTATTAGTAGAATTATAAACGGTCACAAATATATCTATAGTTTCAAGGCTTTCATGTATGGCATAGCCATTTATTTTATGCTCTATCCCACGACCACTTATCTTTTCATCATAGCATACACGAAAATTTTCTGTTTCGCCTGCTTCCTCAAGATAATCAAGTGCAATTTCAGTAAATATTTGCTCAGGAACAGCGCCCTCCTCCGATGACTGTACTAACGAAGTAATATCTTCATGAAGACTTTCTATAAACTTGGATAGTTCTTTATTTGCAAGCATTTTTTTAAATTTAAGATATTTTGCTAATTAAATCTTTTAAGTTGACTAACCATTTATCATTTGCTGATATAATTAAGGAATACTTAACGTCACCTACACCAGCAGGAATCATTGACTCTATAATTCGAGGAAAATCATCCGTTATTTTATAGCAAATAGTTTGCCGAATATTATATCCGGTTGAACTATAAAATTCCTTATGGTGATCAAAATAACCGAATTCTAACAATTTTAACTTAAATGAATTCAATGCAGCAGGAGCATTTTTAAGAACTTCTATTGATTCACCGATAAGCTGGTTTAATGTTTTCCCAAAACCCTCTCGAACTTCAAGAGAAAAGTGAATAAGGTATATGTTCGGGACAAGCGTGGTATCCAGTTGTCTCTCACTTGAAATGTGTAATTTTTGCTGGTTTTTACCATGGGTAGTCTTAATTTCAATTGCCCATTCAGAATATTGAAAATCCTGAACCGCTTTGGCAGTACCTTTCCATGAATTCACACAATACTCATGCTTATGACTTTCTTCAATGAATCGGTTTAAAAAAACTAATTCTCCAAACAACCCTCTCTGTGCCTCTGTAGAAAGACCTTTCTGCCCCATTTTTTCAAATAATAATCTCCATTTTTCTAAACGAATTAGTAATTGTTTTACTAAGCCAGTTTCATCTTCTAAATTTCCTACTTGTTGAATTAAATCTTCACAAAGTATTGAGAACACATCCCTGTGCTGGTTATTAAGAAGCGAGATCAACAAATATTGCTTATCCCTATTTCTCTCATCAAGTCTAAAAGAAATTCTCAAATCTCTGAATTTATCCCAAGTCGCCAGATTGAAGTCAATTTTAGTACTAACATGAACTGCAATGGTTCTTAAATTTTCCGGATAAGTTAAGGCGATATAGACATCTGGTTCTATTAAACCTGAATAGCGCTTGTAGACAAGGCCACTTTCAGAAGTTTTCTCATTCTCCAGAGATTGCCAAATTGTTTCAATCTTCATAATCCTCAAAGTCCTCATTTACTTCATCAATATTAAACCTATCCATTAACTGTTCATTAACCGAATAAGTCACATTTGAGTTGTAATTACTCCCCGGAAAACTGATAGCATATCCCATAATTGGATCGAAGCCTTTTGGCAAATATGCACCACATGGATCTAATAAATAGATAAGAAGAAGAGGATTCTGAGGACTCCTTATTTGATTTCTGACAATTTCACCATTCGGGTATTTAGGTTCACCTTCTTTATTAAGACGAGCTCTCATTTCACTAGTAAGCTGCATACCTTTTAGGTATTGATCGTCAGACAGATCTAAGAATTCATCCTTTGGACTGATTATATGGGATTTGCGCATATAGTAGATTTCTTGATCCGAATTTTTTTTGTCCTGTCTTCTAAGAGAACAACCAATATTTATCTCTTTTGCAACAATAGTCATTGAGTGATAAACCGAAGCATTGTTACTTGAAATTAAAGCTACACTCCAATTTGTAAGTTCCTGATTAGTTAATTGGAGATTAATAAAGCGAATCAGGTTTTGTGGATCATATGCCTTCAGATTTTCAGGGGTTCTTATTTTACTTAAAAAATCTATAATCAACTCTGCTGAAATATCATACCATAAATAATTTCCTTTTTTCATATGAAATTCTGGCGTAAGGCTTTGGATAAACTTTTCAGTAGCAACCAGATTGGTTTTTACCGTATTAGCATCCTTGGATATTTCATAAGACTCAACAAGTCGGCCAGCCCAGGTTACTTGTATATTAACTGCTGATCGCAATTTATTTGTGGCTGATATCTGAAGAACCCCCGGATGATTTCTGACTTTTAAGGCATATTGCTCTGGTGTAGAACCAGCTACATCTGACATATAATCAAACTCTTCTCTCAGTTCCTCAGAAGCATGTGTAATGTGGCAGAACCATTCATTTAGTTCACGACTTGTAAACAAACGACACAAATCAACATAACCAGGCCTGAAACCAAACCATCTACCCATTTGCATCAGTGTGTCGTACATCCTTGAAGCACGGAGGTAATAACTAACTGATAAACCCTCAAGTGTTAAACCCCTAGATAACTTATTCCCACCCACAGCTATCACAGACAGTCCATCTTTGTGGTCATAATAATCTAAAACCTCTCCGGATCCACCATGAATTGCCCTGACTTCAATTCTTGAAACGGCATTATTTAGTTCACCCAAAACTTCTGCCCATGAATGAAGCTGAATCTTGGGATCTGACTCACCGTGACTTGAGTCCATAATTTCTTTCGTAGTAGCTAAATAGGACTTATATCCATTTCTATCCTCTTCAAAGGTACTTTGAAAGAGCTCAACAATTTCCGGATCATTCTGATTGATACCCATTCTATAAAAATCAAATAGTTTTTGAACTGAGGCAGTGATAATGCTTTGCCAGTTCTGAAACCGTGTTACATGGACAAGCATTGAATTATGGGTGTTTTCCTGTCCTCTTAATCTTCTGACAGTACAGGTTAATATAAAACACCTAACGGCCAACTTTAGTGAATCCGGCATATGCAGAAAAAATTGATTAAGAACTCTCTCTGTCACATCATCTGTTTTTTTCCAGTCCGGATATTCGCCTTTCTTATGCCGATCAGGCACAAATGTATGATAATCATCAATCCTGTGAACGATAGGGAGAACGCTTTCACTGCTGTCTTCTTCTTCAAGCTGAAATCCAAATATTTTCTCCGGACCTATATAATTAGATGGTGCCGGGATGTTAACTATGAAATCTCTTGGAAAGAGGTTGTAATCTGAAATTGGGATAAAAATGTTTGCGAAAGGCGTGGCTGTATATCCTACATAGCCACTTTTGCTGAACAGGCCAATTATATCGGTTATCCACCTGTTAATTGTACTTCTTAGCTCTGGATCGTTGGAAATGTTAATTGATGCATTATCAGCTTCATCATCAATAAGCAAAAGGGATTTATTCCTGATTTTTCTGATTCCATTTTCTTCTTCAAAACCTTGTGCTGAAAGCCATTGATACAATCTGCGAAGCACGTGTGGGTTTTTTTTTACAACCGCAATAATGGGTTCATTTGTATCAAAATTAAAACCAGCTGCATTTGCAGCGGCGCTTGTAAAATCACCCCTATCAAGACTTGATGTTAGAGAGTGGGCTATACTTGAACGGTTAATTCGACCAACTCCAATCTTTATATTATTTTGATTAAATGCTCTCGTGTGCTGTGTGTCAAAACCCAAAAAACCTTCATCCAAGCGAAGTTGAGTTTGGCTTCTCAGATTATTATGAATTCCGGCTAAAACAATAATAAGTTTAAAGCCAGCGTCAGCCGCCTTGCAAATGAGCCCAGAATAGTTAGATGTTTTGCCAGATTGTACTTGGCCGACGACCAATCCCTTTTTATCAACTTGTACTTTTTCTGTAGGGTCAAAAAGGCTGTCCAAGATTTTATCTGTCAACCGATCTAACTTAGTTACAGTGTCAGGAGCAAAATTTCTTTCGTCTTGCAGATATGTTTGATAACGCGACCAAAAATCCCAGTTTATTACCGATTTTTTTGAGTTTAACCACGGCTTCCTCCGTTCATCTCTTTCAATAATTCGATAGTCTTCAACTCTCACACTGTATATACTTTCAACCTCTCTGATTAATCGGTTTCGTTCAATCAAAGAAAACGAGGGCATCTGAAGTACCTGATCAACATTACTTTCAATTTGCTCTTTTGTAACTGTTGACTTGTTACCTAACATTACCCTTAAAATCCTAATAGCTTGTTCAATCATTGCCGTCCAGCTGATCTAAGTATTCTAAGTAAAAATTAAACGGTTCAATATTCGCAATTCTTGATTTTGCTTGATCTGAAGTTAATCCCTCTGATAGACAAGTAATGTACATCTGTTTCATTATCTCAATAAAAGGATCATGATTTTTATTTTCAAAAGGCTGGCTATGTTGTATTTCATTTTCATTCTCATGAAGTGAGATCAACGGCACAGGAACAGTTTCTTCTATAAACTCAAAAGCTTTTTCTAGTTTTATTCTTGATGCACCAAAATTTTGAAGCAAACTTTTCAAAATCGGATGATCACGATTAATTTTATAAAATCTTTTCCCATGTCGGGTTTTTTCGATCCAAACGGGACTAAAAGCTGTTTGAGAAAACTGCCTTTTAACTACTTTTCCCTTATGTCTGTACACTTCGACTGCTACTGTTCTAACATCTGATGCTACGTTTTTAATAATTTGTTTTAATCGTGCTGGCGGGCGGGCAAGTGATTTTTTTATATCAATCTGCCACTCATTATCAAGACTATTACTTAAGTCAACCTGAATACGACAAAGATCGTAATGAGGTTCTTTCTTAAACATTCCAAGCCAGTCACCTGCGACAAGAAGCCTTCTGTTTCTATAAATATAAAACCCCTGATGAGCTGTCCAACTCTGTTCTGGTCCTTTGGCATAATTATATTGTGCAGGTGTAAGCTTTGATCTGTGCGGTAGAACAAAGCCTTTTATTCTAACTAATTTATTTTCCAACTCTGTTTTTGGTCTAGCCTGCAAGCCATCAGAACCTATCATAAATGGATCCCATGCTGGAATTTTTCTACCTCTGAACCAAATCGTTATACCACTACTTATATATCTGTGGAACACCATTGACAAATGGTTCCTAACCTTATCCATCACTTTTAGAAAAACCATTTTTGACTCTTCGTTCTCAGCACTAATTCCTTGAGTCAATCGGTCAATATCAGCCCATACTACAGTAGTACCTGTCTCTACATCATGTAACTGGTCACAATATGTTTCATCAAAAGGTTTGTACTTTAACAAGTTCCATACTCTAGATTCATTAACATAATCCAAATCCCATGTCCAGTATACTTCTGAATAACCTGCCTTTCTTGAAATTACTGTAAATTTTCTGCACTGCGAGAAAGAAGCTGTTTTCAATCCAAGACCAAATCGGCCTAGATCATCTTCATTTCTTTGTTCAAGAGGGTGGCGACTCCCGGGACGCATAGCCTGTATTAATTCTTCATTATTCATTCCAAGTCCATCATCTGAAACCGATATGATTGATCCAGAGCCATCCCATTTGTAATCAACCCAGATATTTTTCGCTCTTGCTGAAATGGAGTTATCAATAATATCTGCAACTGCGGTCTCTATTGAATAGCCTATGGCCCGAAAAGTTTCGATCATAGAACTGGCTTCTGGTTCAGCTGGTGTTGAAATTATTCGCGAATAATCCATTTAAGTATTAAATAAAAAGTGTTTCTGTAAGCTTATGTTGAATATTTCTGATCTTTAAAGCAATTTTATATGCTAACAAAGGCGGCACTGCATTCCCCACCTGAATATATTGAGATGTGCGTGGGCCACAGAAAAAATAATTATCCGGGAAAGTCTGTATCCTTGCAGCTTCCCGTACTGTCAAACTTCGGCACTGTGACGGATCCGGATGTATATAATAGTGCCCGTCTTTTGAAATATGGCTGGTAATGGTTTTTGCTGGGCTGTCCCATAGTTGCACCCTGAACCTGTCAGCAAATTTCTTGTCATTTATCCCTTCTTGTACATTTTTATGATTTGGCAGAAGCTCATCAGGAAAATCTGAAAGGGTTGGCGATTTTCTTTTGGCTTGTCCATAAGCAGCTACAAATAAATAGCGATAAAGATCACTCAGCATATGCGATCTGGAATCGTGATTACATACTCCTTGGATTTTTTTATCAATAAACCATTCAGCTTTATATAGTTGCCCTACGCTTTGGCCATAATCATTAATGAAAGTACTACCAGTACTATGCGGATAATCTTTCAATTCTTTAATGGTATCCGATACGATCATCGCCACTTCTGGATCAAGCTTTTTATAAAAAGGAAGTATGGGAGATTTTTTTATAAAATTAATCCAGTTATCTGTCGAATCCCCGTTAGTTTTGGATATTCCACTTCGCAACCTTGGTAAATCAGCGATAACATCACGAACCGTTACTTTCTTACTTTCAACGTCTAATAAAAATCCCTTTGAATTAAAACCTTTTCTTATTCCAACTAATATTACTCTATGTCGCCCTTGGGGTATTCCGTACTCCTCACACTTTACAATAAAATCTTGGTTATCCAGATTATCATCTGCATTTACTGCGGTAGTTACTGAGAATATATCATAACCAGGACATTCTAATACCTTCCCATTTGTTCCATACTCTTGTCTGTATGCAGAAACAGGATCTTCTAGATCTTTTCTGACTTGGCCGAAAATACTTTTATTCAATGTATTAGCAGAAAGCATCCCCTTTACGTTTTCCATTACGAATACAGAAGGGTTATGTAAAGCCAGTATACGAAGGTATTGTTTATACAATTCCACCCTTGGATCAGTTGAAGGATCCAGAACTTTTTCTTTTCTACGCGATCTCCCTACAACAGAATATGCCTGGCATGGAGGCCCACCCAATAGTATCCAATTCTTATTACCTCTTAGGGCACTTATAATTCTATAATCGACTTCTTCGGTTGGCTCAGATTCTTCGTCATTTCCGAGCTTAGCGCACCAAGCTTCTTTCTTTGCAGCTTCAGACTGGTAAGGAAAATCTTCAAAAAGTTTTTTGCGACTAATTTGATTTCTAAGAAACTGATAATACGCTTCAGGTACATTATCTTTAGGAAACTGTCTAAAAAAACTTCTTAGTTCTAACGTCTCATGCGCATACTTATCCATCTCGATAGACAGCACTGTTTTAAATACTCTTTCGCCTTTCAAATCAAAAACAGAACTAAACCCTTCTCCTAATCCTCCGGGACCAGCAAATATGTCAATTACGGGAATTACCATCAATCTCCTTCAAAATTTTTTCTAATGCAACTTCTCTAAGCTTGGGTTTTAAGTCACATTCCCACAAGACTATGACTTTCCATCCTTTTAATTTCAGCAAATCTATATTTTCTGTATCTCTTTGTTTATTCTTCTCTATTTTCTTTTTCCACCAATCTTGCCTGGTAGAAGGCAATTTAAAATATTTGCAATTTTCATGAGCATGCCAAAAACAACCTTGCACTAAAATAACCGTGTTGTATTTAGGCAATACTATATCAGGTTTACCCGGCAGATCTTTAACATGCAATCTATAACGATAACCTTTAAAGTGTAAAAATCTCCGTACCGCCATCTCAGGTTTGGTATCTTTTGAGCGTATTTTGCTCATATTGAAGCTTCTTATTTTAGGCTTGTGTACATCTGCCATACCAAATTTGACCCTTTATAGCGCTAATCCAGATATAATTGTTGATATATACATTCCAAAATTATTCATAAGCTAAATAATATTAATAATTTAAAATTATCTTTTATTTCCGCTGTTTTATAGTTTTGCAAAAACAAGCACTTAATTCAATATGTTAGCTATTTTGAATATACTTATTTATTGGAAAAGCTTAACTTAATTTTTTCATCAAATTACCATTCATAAGAAGTAAACATGAGCATTCCACTTAACATCCAAAAAGAGCACCTTTTAGCAGCAGTAAGTCACATTAAAGAAAAAGGTATCCCTTCAGATGCTCAATCCACCTACTATGATGTTCTTTTTGAAAATCAACGATTTCCACCAAAATATTTAGTTTCAATTGCAAACATATATGCTAATGGTAAGGAGTTAAACCGCAATACATTTAAGGGTGGCAAAAACACAGAATGCTTTAATTTATTAAATAATAATGGCTTCGATATAGTTGAAAAGAAACAAGATATTGTTACCACTTTAAGACATTTCATTGCACAATCTGTTAAGGAAGATCTTAAAACCAAGCATTATTTAAAGAAATATTCAGGTCTTAATGTAAAAGTCAGTTTTGGCAAAGGCGACCCTGCAAAAGTCCCTTGGATTGCATTTTTGAATGAAAGTACTGATAAGATCACTCAAGGCATTTATCCCGCTTTCTTTTTTTATAAAACTCAAAACCTGCTTGTGCTATCTTATTGTGTAAGTGAAACGAATCTTCCAGATCGCAATTGGCCTATCAAAGGTGTAAATACGATTAAAAAATATTTTGAATCAAATAATCTTGGTTTACCTGATAGCTTTAGACAATCTTATATTTTCAAAGCTTATGAGCCTGATAGAATTAATGATTACAATTTAAATGAAGATCTAAATAGAATAATTTCAATATACAAAACAACTTTTGAACAGCCCTTAAATGATCAAAAAGAGACTATACTTGGCATCCAATTTGTTATTAACCAATTTATAGAATCAATAAGTACCTCCAACCTAATCTACTCCGAAACCCTCTCCACTCGGTTCATTGCCTCCCTGCTTACTAAACCGTTTGTGATTCTTACGGGTTTATCGGGTTCGGGAAAGACTAAGCTGGCGCAGGCTTTTGCGCAGTGGGTTTCGGAAGGCAAAGATCAATATTGCATTGTGCCTGTGGGGGCAGACTGGACTAACAGAGAGCCATTGTTAGGATATCCAAATGCGCTTAAACCCGATGAGTATGTAAAGCCGGATAATGGGGTGCTGGATCTTATTCTTCGCGCATCTGAAAATAGAGACCTGCCTTATTTCCTCATTCTAGATGAAATGAATTTGAGTCATGTGGAACGGTATTTTGCGGATTTCCTGAGCGCTATGGAATCTAAAGAGGCCATTCCGCTTCATCCTTCAGACACTCCTTTAAAGCCTGCCGGTGGGGGCACTGTTTCTGTACCCCCTTCTGTTTTGCTGCCCGATAACCTGTTTATCATTGGTACGGTAAATATTGATGAAACCACGAATATGTTTAGCCCTAAGGTGCTGGACCGGGCTAATACTATTGAATTTAGGGTTAATCATGCTGAGATTGAATCTTTCCTGCAGGAAATGAAGCCGCTTGATATGTCAAAGATTGAGGGTAAGGGTGCTAATATGGCCACCAGTTTTTTGGATATGGCCAGAAGATCTGAATTTGAGGATAGCGATATCGATTTCATAATAAAACCGCTGTTGCTTTTCTTTGATGAATTAAGCAAAACCGGAGCCGAATTTGGATATCGCTCCGCATACGAGATTATGAGACTTGTACAGCAGCTTCGTGCCGTTGATCCAGAAAATTCTCTTTCCGATGATGATTTGCTCGATATTGCGGTAATGCAGAAACTTTTGCCTAAGCTGCATGGCTCCAGACGAAAGCTGAGCCCGGTTTTAAGAACGCTCGCTTCACTTTGCGTTTCAAAAGAAATAATCGATGTAACTAAAGAAATATTTAGTAATACCGACTTTAAACTTACCGACAGAGAGCTTGTGCGATATCCTCTTTCATTGGAGAAAATTATGCGAATGAATCAGAGCGCCATTGACAACGGTTTTGCCAGCTATGCCGAGGCCTGATCTGAATTTAAGGTACGTCGAAAGTCTGGAAATTGATCTCAGCAATATTGCAGAAGGATTAATTCTCAGAATTGATGAACGTACCCAAGGCACTCTTTGCGAACAAGAGAGCGAACAAACGGAAGTTTACGAAGCGCACCATCAGCTGATGGAAGGACATTTCTACGACTACAGTTTCAACCTCCCTGAATTACACTTCGATACATCAAAGAAATCTGCGGGCCGCATTGTACGTCCAAGAGTAAAGCAGCCTAATATGGGTACGCTTGAACCCGGTATTTTTGTTGGTACACTAAGCTTATTTGTCATACAGGAGGGCTCGCCCGCAAACCCTGCCCATAAAATAAGGTTAGAAGTACAGTCGCTGAAAACCGGCTATCGCGACGACTACAGGAATATGCTAGAGTACATTACCGAAAAATGCAGTGCTCTGCTTATGCAGTCGGAGTCGCCCATAGATCAAACGATCGAAGTAGACCATAATGCCCCCTATGAAACCCTTTACCAGCGCTTTGCCTTTATACGATCGGTGGTTGGTTCGGAAGAATTCGCGGCCGCTGTTCACAAAATAGTTACCGCGCCGGTTACGGGCTGGAAAGAAATTCCCGCAGCCCAGGATATTAGGAATATGAGACGTTTTAGCGGTTCAGATATCCGGCAGATTACGCGGGGGAGCAATCGTCAGAATTTGCAGTCACATCATCCGCTACGGCAACAAGGGATTGACACGCTCCCGTCACGGATTAGCAGTTCCATGAAATCCGAAACGGTGAATGTGCCGGAGAACCGTTTTGTAAAACACGCGCTGGAAACTTTTCTCAAATTTTGTTCTCAAATTCATGAAGTAGCCAAAAAGAGTCCCGACTCTGAGCTTTACCGGGAATCGGCAGAGTTGATCAACATTTTGGAAACCCAGCTGCAGCACAGCGTTTTTTCTGATATAAGCCAGCCAACAAGTCTGCGCACGAATAGTCCGGTTTTACAGCGAAAACCGGGATACCGGGAGATATTACGGGCATGGATTATGTTTGATCTTGCGGCCCGTTTGATTTGGTCGGGCGGTAATGACGTGTATGAGGCGGGTAAGAAAGATATTGCCACTCTTTACGAATACTGGCTGTTTTTCCAGCTACTGGATTTGTTAAGCTCGACCTTTCAAATCGGCCATGTTGAGCTTGAAAAACTCATCGTAAAAAGTAAAAACGGGCTTAATTTAAGCCTCAAACAAGGCAGCGAAACGGCTCTGAATGGAACTTATCGCTCCAAAAGCCGGAATTTGAACGTACGCTTTAGCTATAACCGGACCTTTTCGGGCGCTAAAGCAGATAAAAGCTATCCGCAGCCAGGTAGCTGGACCCGCGCCATGAGACCGGATTATTCTCTGTCTATTTGGCCATCGGGCATTTCGGAGAGTGAAGCAGAGGACGAGGAACTTATTGTTCATATCCACTTCGACGCTAAATACAAAGTGGAAAATCTTGCCGATTATCTGAAAAGGTATTCCGAAGCTGATTCTGAAGAGCTGAGTAAGGAAAAACAAGAAGAAAAAGAAGGCAATTACAAAAGCGCTGATCTGCTTAAAATGCACGCCTACAAAGACGCTATTCGGCGCACCGGCGGCGCTTATGTGTTATATCCGGGAGATCGGGATGTGCAGCGGCGTGGGTTTCATGAGATAATTCCCGGGCTTGGGGCTTTTCCGGTAAAACCCGGTAAAGATGAAACAGGCATTACCGAGCTTCAGTCTTTCATCATAGAAGTTACGCGACATTATATAAATCGGGTGAGTCAGCGCGAAAAGAAGGCACTGAAAACTTTCGAGATTTATAAAAGTAAGCCATCAACTCAAAACAAGGCCGAGTTTGTGCTGCCCGAAGCGTATGGTAAAAACCGGAGCATGATTCCCGATGAAACTCATGTCCTCGTTGGGTTTTGCCAATCTAAGCAGCTGGATTGGATCAGGGATAAGAGAATGTATAATTTCCGGGCGGGCGATGCGGTTGGGGCTATTCCGATTGATTTGGCCACGGTGAGCGCGCGCTTTCTGTTGCTACATCATGGCGGGGAAAAAATCAGCGGTGAGCTGTGGAGAATTACCTCTCAGGCTCCGGTTATTTGGGATCGGGAGAAGATGCTTTTAGAGGACTATCCGAATCCGGGGAGTTCCTATTATTTGATTGTGGAGATCGAGCCCGTTCGTGATACGGAGCTGGTCGGACTGAAATGGGATATTAGTCAGCTAAAAAACTACCGCGGATACCAGCGCTATCTACCCTTCACAACCACCCTGACGGAGCTAATGGAAAATCGGGTGACAGGTATCATGTGACAGGTATCAGGTATCAGGTATCAGTAAATAGCAATTAACAATGCGACTTCTTGCTCAGTACCCCATCAAGCAAAAAAAATACTCCGCATAATAGGTAAGCGGTCAGTGATTAGTGATTAGTGGACAAGCTCAGAAACAGATTGCAATATCACAGCCTAGCCCTAAGGGGGCTAGATATTCGTATCACGGCCTGCAGCCACGGGTGAGGAATGGAATTAAAAAGGCCAAGCCCGGATGTCCTTGAAATCAGTGAATCTGACGAGGGTAAAATTGACCGGGGTACGGAGGTTGAGGTTGAGGTTAAAACACTTTTGCTGATTCTTTTACTCGAATTGTGAGTATTGATTTAATTAGATTTAGTTGAGTTTTTACCGGACACCAATGGTTTTGGGTTGTCTAAAGATCGATGTATTAGGGCAATTGTTGAGAGCTGAAGTCGGTCGGCGGTAGAGTCAGTGACCGTGAACGGAATTCGTCGTGAATATTTATTGGATAACAATAAATACAGCAAAAATCCTACCCCATAAATGCGCTATTCAGCGCCTTTTTTGGACAGCAGCAAAATAGATCTTGACCGTATCTTATTCCTTCCATCATTTATATAAAGACTTGACAAACATATATCAAAAACTATACAAAATCATATCAAAGACATAAAATATATGACTTTGATATGTATTTGATGTGTCTTTGACCTTAGTATGGTATGTGTTTATATAAAATGATAATTAACTATTCTACCACCCGTTAACTAAATTTAATCGAGGGTGTATTATCGCTTCGCTCGCGAGAGGGAGATTGGGTAAGAGTTTGAGAGGGAGAGAGATAGACCTTAATTAGATGCATTCAACATTGAAAGCGAATGCGAGCTTTGCCCGCACAAAGGGCAAGAAATGGGTACTTGAATGTAGATGTTAATCAGCTTTTCGTAAGATTCTGACTTATACCTGTTTTTGGG
This sequence comes from Balneolales bacterium, assembly GCA_022565805.1. Taxonomy (GTDB): domain Bacteria; phylum Bacteroidota; class Rhodothermia; order Balneolales; family Cyclonatronaceae; genus Cyclonatronum. The sequence continues at coordinate 173 of JAIULZ010000093.1, read as the reverse complement.
GGAATCTAATTCGATAAGTTAAAATTTGTCGTTTGGGAAAATTCATTTTTCATGTACATAGCTCCGCGTATTCTGCGGTTCCCCATACAAAATGCACCATCGTAAACACGCTCAATAACTATCTCAACTTCATCAAAATCTTAAAAATCAGGCTTCATTCCATTTAAGCTGCG
>JAIULZ010000092.1 GCA_022565805.1 Balneolales bacterium | reverse complement strand
TAATAAATCAAACGTAGTACGCTAAAAACAGGGTGTGAAGCTCACGGATTTAGGCGATACTTTATGAATTAGTTTTCCTCACACAACACATGCAAATCAGGCCAGTTTATGAAATCCACCATTTTTTCAAATTTCTTTTTATTGTTAATGGCAGCAGTTCTGCTTACTTCCTGTATCGATTTAATAACCGGAGACAGAAATAACAGATCGGATGCACAGCCCATTTACACACAGTCTGTTGAGAGTATTGAGCTGAGCAACGGTAAAATCAGCTTCGATCTTGTGGGGCTTACCCCAAACCCATGCTGGACAGCAGCATCACCAACTTATGAAAAAACGGGCACTACCTTCAATATTACACAGCGAGGATATCCCTCAAATCAGCCGTGCGTCGACGTATTGGGAACTATCGAGACATCCATCAGCCTGAATGTTGCCCCCGGTACCGAGTACACCTTCAAATTCTGGAGGTTTGATGAAGCCACGCTCGACACTACGATTACGATTCCACAGTTTTAGGATCGGGGTTATCCGCTTCCGGAATGCTGCAAATACATTCGATTATTCAGCGCTTTGAAAAACTATTTTATCAAAAAAAAGTCAGGCTTATTCATTTACAGAACGCTTTTCAGTTTGTTCTGAAGAATAAGCCTGACGATTCTCGCCCGCCAATTTATTTATTTTATCAGCATCATCTTGCGCGTTAATACCGTATTCCCGGCAGTGTTTCCATTTCGGTTGAGTACCTGCAGACGGTAAATGTACATCCCGCTTGCCAGTCGGCTTCCGTCGAATGCGATGTTGTGCGTACCGGGCGTCTGATGACCATTTTGCAGCGTTGCTACTCGTTGACCCATCACATTAAACACCTCCAGCCTTACATTCGCTTCTTCGGGTAGATGATAGCGAATTTGCGTGGTCGGATTAAACGGATTCGGATAATTCTGATCTAAAGCAATAGTGCCAGGAAGATCATTTACCGGCGTTGATGTGGATACTCCCGTGCTAATCGTGAACCTTGCCGGACTCTTGGTCTGCTTCTGCAAATCCTGAGCAATGACCTCAAACGGATTTCTTACCGATTTCTCCGCGGTCTGTTCTGCGCTGAAAGTATAGTTCATACCATCTACAACAGGAACGCTTTGCCCGGTTAGTGCATCGTGCAGATAAAAGTCGATACCGCTTGCGTCATAATCAGTTACCGAAATCGTATAAGTGCCCGGGCGGGTTACATGCGCATGCAGGGGGATTTCAAGCTCATCTCCGGCCGGGAAATTCCCGATATCCAGCAGACCGGTTCCGGGCTTTTCGGTTGCAAGCAGGGCATAATCCACAGCAAGTGGCGTAAGCTGCCAAGTATCGCCGTACGTTTTTTCCTCGAGAGAACCCTCCGAATTGATGTTTATCCAGGTGGAGTTACGCAGACCTTCACCGGCAAGCTCCATACGAATGAGACCGCTTGCCACAGGTCGGTTGTGGAACGGGGGCGTTGCTGATGTTTTTATTTCATTGGTGAATTCGAGTGAAACCGAGGTGGCGTTATCATTTTGCACAAAAAAGGCGTGAAACGGAGCAATTAATCCATCAGTGAGATCGCCATTTCCGGTTGTGTTGTAGGTTAGCCAGCTGCCTCCGTCATGTGGAGACCAGGCATAAACGGAGTTTGTGATGGCATTATCGCCACGCAGTTCTTCAAAGCTGATACTTGTACCAAATGGATTGCCGAGGATTGTCCAGCCTTCGCTGTCTTGCGAGTTGGTCGAACGACTGAATCCGCTGGCAAACTCAGAGCCGGTTACCTGTATTTTTTTCGGAAACGGATCAGGAATGCCGTTGTAGTTATCATCAGCAAAAACATAAACCAGAAAGCCGTCTCCTGCCTCGACGTTTATGTCGAGGTCTGTTACTGGCAGCCAGTCTTCTCTGTCGTCTCCGGCTACATCACCCCAACGGTATACGTTTGGTATTCCGTTTGAAGTATTTCCACTTGCGGGATTCCCGGTGAGACCCTGTGTCCAGATGGGATCAAGCAAATCGCTCAGGTTAACCGCAGCAGGAGACGAAATAAAGCGCCAGCCCTCTTCACCTTCAAGATCCCGGTGGAAAGTCATTGAAACCGGCGCCGCAGAACCCTGATTATTGAAAAGTCCACCGCTTTCTACGATGAACTGCTCTGGCCCGAAAACGTGGCTTTTCAGCGTTAAAGCTCCTTGCGAAGAGATGGTAAAAGATGTATTTGTATCGAAGCTGATTTCATTCAGCTCAATAGCCATATCAAGTTCCGGATAGTTTCCTGTTTCATCATGGTCCGGAATTACGATACTATATCCCGAGGCCGGAGGGTTTATGCTGTACCAGTTTCCGGCATTTGAAAAGCTCGTATTCTGTTCCCCACTCCAGATATATGCCAAACCCGGCACCGGGTTTTGGGCACTATCCGTAAAAATATCATCATAAGAATGAGTTTGCAAGTAAGGGTATGAAACCAGACCTGTGCCATCTATGTTTTCCATTGTCCATATTTCATCAAAATCCCAGCCTGCAAATGTGCTCTGCGTTTTCATCTCGGTGTTGGATTTTGAAGTATCTTCAAACCTGTCATCACGATACGCATCGGTTTGCCCTGTGGTATCCCTATCCCAATACGCACCGTCTACTGTAACTAGCTGTTCGCCACTGCTATCAATAAATCCAATTAATCCACCACGCGTAGTGGTGCGATTAGAAACAAGCCCGGCAGCATAAACATTTTCTAAGCTATAAATACTATCGGTTGCATCATCCCTGATATATCCAATTAACCCTCCCACATTATTTGATGTATTGATACCAACTATATCTATCACCGAATAAGCATGCCTGATTTCAACCTGTGAAAGCAGGCTACCACTTGCGGTACCAATGTATGTATCTCCAACTAATCCACCCGCCACATAATTTGTGCCGTTCGCAAAAATGGTGCCGCTGGCATAGGATTCTTCAATCAAAGCATCGCCGGTAATCAAACCTACTAAACCTCCTACCCTTACAGAGTTTCCTGTAGAAATAGAACCCGAGAAAAAGGAATTTTTTATATGAATATTAGGCCCAAAACCTACAAGCCCACCTACTCTTTGGAAGCCGCTGGATATTATCGTACCAGTATTAAAAGAATCGGTGATAACAACCCTTGGTGTAGCGATATGTATATTTCCGATCAAGCCGCCAACTGCGCCAGAAGGCGAATGAATGGTTGCCGCATTGGATGAGTTCACAATACGTGTTGCATTCTCGATACTTACATTATCCTGATTTATACTAGCGAGAAGGCCAGCTACGGCCGTTCCGCCCCCCTGCACACTACCGCTTAAAACATGCGTATTTTCAATCAAGGAACCCATCGGGTTGTTCGCAGCCTGTGTAGCGGTGCCTGCAATTATCGCAACACTAGTAGTTCCACTTAGGTTTACGTTTTCAAACGTAAGGTTTCTTATGATGGAATCATCTAAAATACCCGAAACAACGCCTGTATTATTCCGACCATTTACTTCAATATCCTGAAAGCTTACATCTTCGATAGTTGTTCTGTTAAACTGCCCTGCCACAATCGATGAGTTGTGCGCGCCATCCACTTGTATATTATTAAAGGTTGAGTTACGCACTTCTGAATCGTTCAAAACTCCGGCGACAAGACCATTTGATGATTCCGCGGTTATTTGAATGTCATCAAAATGAACATTTTCAAAAATTGAATTAAAAGCCAAACTTGCAACCACACCCAAGAAAGAATTGCCCGTAATTGATGCCCTTGAAAAAGTTATACCTTCTATGGTTGCGTCTTGAATTCGCCAAAACAAGCCAACGTTGTTTTCATCGGGTCTGTTAATGTTTAAATCCCGAATAACCGGCTGCTGCCCTTCGGCTCCTCGAAGCACCCCCCGAAATGGACTTCCGGAGTTTCCAAGTCGATTCCATCCTTTTCCATTATTTGCATTACTGCTCGCGTACACAGAGTACCCGGCACTGCCAGCGGTCAAATTCCCCGCAAGCTCAAAATGAGCATTTAAATAAAGACCGATATCATTGAGGTCTTTCCAGTTGCCAATGATGTAGGGATCGTCTTCTGTACCTTCACCTGCAGCAAAAAAGACCATTTCACTACCGGCTGCAGGAACCTGACGAATAGAGCTGTGCCTCAAATATGGATATGAAATCCAGCGTGTTCCATCAGATAAAACATCTTCTTCGCGTTCACGAAACCACCAGTTTGAGGATTCCCCTGTAAATGCGAATCCCGGCATATTATCTAATACGGCAACACCCTTCATTTGAATAGTCTGCAATGGGGTACCTCCGCCGGCAGAACTGCTTTGGCCGGTTGTTTCCTCGTCCCAATAAGCGGTTGTAACCGTAACTGTATTGCTGTTTTCGATATTTCCGATCAATCCACCAATGTTAGATGCTGTGCTATTAATAGTTCCAGCAGCATAAACCGTATTGATTTCGACCGTACTGCCATTCGCGGCATCTATCCGACCAATTAATCCACCAACATTGGGTGCAGCAGAGCTTATTTCTGCAACGGAATACGATCTGATTACCTGCACATTAATAGCGCCATCGCCACCTCTTCCGACTATCCCAATAAGGCCACCTGCTCCGCTAACTGAAGAATTCATCACAACGCTGCCCGCAAAGTAAGATTCTTCAATTAATCCGTTTCCGGTTAGTAAGCCCGCTAGACCACCTGTACGCGCTCCGCCACCTGCATTACTCGTTATCGTTCCGGTAGAATATGATCTGATAATGTGGGCATTAGCGCCAAAACCAACAAGACCACCTATACTCCAACCGGATACGGTTACGTCACCGGTATTATTCGTTTCTCTGATGATAACCCGGTCGGCCCTCATCTCTATCCCTCCAATAATACCGCCAGCTTCATTTGCTGTTGAGGTGATGTCTGCAGCATTAGATGAATTTTTGATGGTTGCGGTAACGGACACGTTAACCGAGCCTGACTGATCTACACGGCCAACCAAGCCAGCCACTTTTCTGCTTCCGACAACCGTGCCGCTAAGAATGTGCACATCTTCTATAGTTGTAGTTACATTCGATGAATTTGTTCTAATTTGCGCCGTTAGCGCTCCAACTTCATTTCGCCCAACGATATCCACATTTTCAAATGAAATTCCGCGAATCGTGGCATTTTCTATGAAAGAGAAAAAACCTACGTTATCGGTTCCGGAACGATTAATTCTCAGGTTCAGAATCTTGCTGCCGTTTTCGCTAATAAGCTGCCCCGTGAAGGGATTGCTGGAATTACCAATCGGGCTCCAGTTATTATTATTGAAACCACTTAGGTCAATATCTGCAACAATCTTGTAGTTACCGTTCAGATTATTGCGAATATCGCTCAGCTGCTGCGGAGTGCTTATTTCAATGTAAGTTTGCGCACTCGCATTCTGGCTTACCAAAGCACTTGATAGGAAAAAGAAAAGGAGCAGTAAGATTTTGCTCAATGCATAGGAAGGTAAAGTATCTATCATAGTAGTATTCTCTATTTATTTGGATACAGTAAGGGTAAATCGCCCTTAATACTACCAGTTTCGTTCCCCGTAAGTGTTCAGAATTATGCATAATTCGTTCAGAATATGGACGATTATGTTCGGAATTTGTATGATGAAGCTTTTCGTGGCCGTTTTTAGCCCGAGCATAAAAATGCACTTTTTCGATTTTTTTTGACCAGATACTAAATTCGAATAGCGGTAGAACACGCAAGGTTTATAATCCAATACGAACGTTGCGAAACGATGGAAACTCCTTCGCAGAATTACGGCGCAAACTCAAGGAGGATGATTTTAGCATTGAGCGCCATCCGAAAAGTGTGTTTAAAAAAAATGTCCGTTTACTTTAGCCAACTTATGGGCGAATTTTTCTCTAAACAAGACTTATCGAAACATGCTACGACTTAAACTGATTATAATATTGGAGTGGTAGAGAATTGTAATAAATTTTAGGGAATTCAGATTGGAGGAATTTCCCTAATACCATACAGAAGGCCGTTGAGACATGTGAGAACTCAGGAGAAAAAGAATCCTATCATTTCGTTGGCGTCACCAAAATGATAGAAACAGGAAAAGGAGGGCGAAGAGAAGTTAATGATCTAAGTTTCACCAGATATACTTTCTCTTTAGTTGCTCAAAATGGTGATACTTGAAAGCATATCCTCAAGGCGAACCCCTAGCTTAGCTTCTCTTTTTGCGACATCTTGCGGTATTGGCTCGGCGTCATTCCCGTTAAGCGATCAAAAGCGGTGTAAAATGTGGTTTTTGAGGAAAAGCCGCATTCCAGAAAAATAGCATCAAGGCTTAAGTGTTTTTTCTTTTGATCATCGAGGAGATCCATGGCATGCCGGACTCTATACTCATTTATGTGATGATTGAATGAGCTGCCGCTGAAATGTTTTATGGCCGCTGAAATTGCGCGACCGGAAACACCGAGTCGAGCCGACAAATCAGTAAGGGTTAAACCTTGCTCAAGAAATACCTTTTCTTGCTCTAAGAGGTCTTGAAGCTGATTAAATATTACTGAATGAGAGCCATCCTTATTTTCCGAATCGTTATTTTTGCTATCGGCAGCAGATTCTGGGACATCATTGGAGCTTATACTTTCATCTTCAAAATCTGCGGAAGAGTAGGCAAGTACAGTATCCGGAATTCTGAACTTAGAATCTACGGTTCTGTTTTGAGAATGCTCAATATTTGCATAAGTAAATCGCCCGATAAAGGAAACTTTCTTTCTGGCCTGCTGATTCAAATAAAAAAGTTTTCGCAACTTTTTCTCACGGTAAACATACCCTGCTATAAGACCAGCTAAAAGCAGAACTATAACTACGAAAAGCGATAAAAAAAGCGTAACACGAGCTCGTTGCCGTTCCAGTTGAATGGTTTGCTCCTGTATCCTTGCTACGTTTTCGTTATAGCTAAGCTGTACTTTCAGTTCATTTACGGCTCTTGCCCGATTAGCGAGGTCTCTTTCTTCAGCTTTCGAAATATATTCCTCCATCGAACGGGTAACGCCTCCCACATTCCCCAATTTCGCGTATGCTTCCACGCTCAGCTTAAAGATGTTCAGCGGGAAACTTGCGAAAGGGTCGTCTAACGAATCGAATATAGATCTGGCAGACTCCAGATACGTAAGTGCGCTTGCCGGCCGGTTCTCCAGCAGAGCTATTCGGGCAAGCTGAATATTCATCATGGCACGCTGAAATGGGATATCATGCTTAACCGCTTCATCGATTGCACCTTCAATCAAGGTTTTAGCCCGATCCAGATTTTCATTTCGATCGATCAGGTCGATGGCAATATTCAAAATAGACTGAAGCTTATTTCTGTGATAACCGAATTCTTCAAAAATGTGAATAGCCTTTTCTGTTGCCCGGGTAGAAGCATCATAATCTCCAAACGCATGATAGATCATGCCTCTGTTTTGCAAAATCAAACCGTTTAAGGGAGTAACAGGCTCATTTCGTATTAGCTCCACGGCCAGATCCAGGACCTGCAGAGCTTCATCATAGTTTCCGATAGCGTAATACACAAGACTAATGTTGTTATAAACATCCGCAATTTCGGTTGGATCCCCTTTTCTTTTCTCGAGTTCAAGTGACTCAAAGTAGTACAAAAGGGCTTCATCGTGATGGCGCAGTAAATCGTGGCTCACCCCAATGTTATTCAAGACTCGGCTTCGAAACGCATCATTCGATTTACTGTAGGATGTTTCGAGAGCCTTTTCATAGTTTTCTACTGCAAGGTTATAGTAATCCTTAAAAAAGTATGCGGTTCCCATCACATACAAAGCGCGAGCCGAGAGAGAATCATTTGGCAATACCTTAAGCTCTAATATGATGGGCTCAAGGGTTACAATCGCGCTATCAGGATTTTCGAACAACAGTTTTTCGGCATGGAGTACTCTGTCGGCCATAGTTTTCCCATTGGCAGCCTGCAAATTTAAAATCTCTGTAGTGCCGGTAATATTGGATACTGCTATTGCGGGCACAGTTGTGCTAAAAAAGGCCACAAAAGAGAACAATAAGCACTTAAGGAGTTTACGCCATCTCATATTAGAGTAATATGATTTAATTGATTTGTTCGGAATTGCAATTTGAGCCTCTAATTGCAACGATCTGGCCTAGTTGAGATTGCAGCCAAGGTCCCGGATTATTAACACCCATCTATTAAAGTAATTTAATAATTAAACAGTAAAAAGCAGACCCCTATTTCAACTACCCGTTCTTACACTTAACACATCTTATAAGTTTACGAAAATAAACAAAATGTGGATTCAGGTAAAACTTTCCTTTAAGTCCCGTTTAACGACTTAAATTACCCTAACACGAATTAATTGCTTTCTGCACAAACTAAACCGGCAGAGAAACAAAGGAGTATCTCTGCCGATTTGCGAACTGAAAATTCGAAATTTTAAGCTCTATTTCACGAGCATCATTTTGCGTGTTTGCACAAACGAACCTGCCTGAATGCGATAGATATAAACTCCGCTCGAGAGGCGGCTGGCATCAAAACTTACGCTGTGATATCCTGCATTTTGGATAGAATTTACCAGTGTAGCCACTCTTTGTCCGTTAATGTTATATATTTCCAGCCTAACCTGAGACGCCTCAGGCAGTGCGTACTCAATCATCGTGGTTGGATTAAACGGGTTTGGATAATTATGGTTGAGGGCAAACTCTGCCGGTAGCTCACCGCCCGGTTCTAAATCTGTTGCATTTCCGAAGGTGATGTTCAAAGTAAAGCGCTGTTCCGGTTCGAGCAATAGCTGTGCCGGGCTTTCCAGCATTTCCAGCGGACTTAGTCTTTCTTGCAATGATGCTAATTCCTGCTGTGCTTCATAGATAAACGAATAGGCATTTTCTGCTGAAAGCCTTTGCTCAGTACCGGTAAAACTATCAAATAGAATTACGGTTACGTCTTCATCATTCAAGCCGCTTTTGTGTAGTGCAATCGTATATTCTCCACTTTCAAGCGCTGCAAAATCCAGTGGAATGATGAACTCATCGCCCGTAGCTGCCTCCGTATTCCGGAATACATCCGGGCGTATTTGGCTCTCATTAAAGAAGCCAAATCGCAGTGGTTCTGCCGATAGCGGTGCCGGTTTTCCTGTTGAAAACTCGGGGCCGTTATTCAGAGAAAGCATGGTAGCGCCTTCACCACCCTTGCCCGCCACCGTAAAAAGGAGCCGAGCAGGTGGCTCCGGAACATCATAAAACGTACCTCCGGTAACTTCATAATCCTGGCGGAAAGTTATGGTTCCGGCTGGCTGTGTACCATCTGTACGAACCCAAAACCCCTGGAATGGTGGCAGAATACCATCATGAGCTAAGGTGCCCGGCATATCCGGTGGTGTTGGCGTTCCAAAATGCATCCTATATGTACCAGCACCATCATTTGCGCTGGAGTCGAATACAAAAATTATACCTGACATATTTTCCAGGGCGCCATCTGCAACCATATTCTCCCAGCTTATAGGAAATGGATACGGGTTAGAGGCAATATGCCAGCCCTGCTGATTGTCATCCGGAGGAGCGGTATTATTAAACGTTACGGGAATTTCACCTGAATTCGGTACACCGGAAACGCTTATCATTTTAGGCCATTCGGTTGAAGTCCCATCATAAAAATCATCTTCATAAACCCATGCAATTATACCGCGGCCTGCGTTATTAAAGCCTGCATCTTGGCTGCTGCCCACAATATTGGAAATATTAGATGGTGGAGTATACGCTCTGTTTACCTCATCGTACCAATACACATTAGGAGTTCCGAAATCAATATTTGCGCCGGGGAAGCCCTGTGTCCACAGGCCATTAAATAAATCCCCATAAGTGGCATTGGCAACGGGTGCGCCGAATAAGCGCCAGCCTTCAATGCCATCCAGCAAAAACCCATTAGGGCGAACATTTTCAGCATCCCAGTTTGCCTGCCCGATTAAATTCGCATCCGGACCACTTGCAGCAGGCGCAACCAGTTCTCCTCCGAGATTTTTACGATTAAAATACAGACCGGCCAAATCATCTTCGTTTCCATTTAGTGGTTTAAACATTCGTGTTTGAATCTGATTTTGGCTCAAGTTAGTGTTCCAGATTCTCAAATCCGAGATATTGCCAGTAAACTGCTGATTTGCCGCAAGGTTTGTCCCCCGGAAAATTTGAATATCATCGGTATTATTTTGAATGGTGAAATCCGTGGTTGTAGCCGGCGCCATTAGCTCTCCGTTAACGTACACAGCCTGTTCGCCGGCTGAATTTCCCCATTTTACGTAAGCCACATGCGCCCATTCATTCTCTGCAACCACATCTGCCTCAGAAACAAAGGTCCAGTTATTTTGGCCGGTAACAACCACGCGCCCTCGACCCGGCAGCGAATTTCCTGTACCGCCCACATCAATCTGAAAACTTCCTGCGGCATTTGTTGCTCTGGTCGAAAATACAGAGGCGCGGTCGGCAGAGAAAGCTTCCGGATTAATCCAGAACTCTATCGTAAACGGATTTTCAAAATCGAATGGAACTTCTTCTCCAGGTATTGTGGCACCGCGGCCACCGCTACCATTTCTGGCAGAAAGTGACCGAAATCGCTCAACCGTATCATTTATATTTATTCTTGCCGTGTAGCTCGTTTCACTATCATCTACGCCATCGAATACCGTAAACGAAAATGAATCTACGTTTACGCCAAAAACATCGGTATCGGGGCTATAGCTAAAATCCGGCAGCTGTGCGGCGGTAACATTTACGGGTAAGGTGCCAATGGGCGTGTTATTAAGCTGAAGCGTTCCATTAGATGGACCGGAAACTATGGTTACGTATACCAGATTATCGCCATCTTCATCTTCATAAACGTCGCTTAATGCATCACCGAGCGGCAACAACTCGTTTTTAACGCCGGTTACCACAAAATCGGATGCCGTTGGAGGGTTATTCGGCTGTTGTATAGTACCTGAAATAATTAGATCTGAGCCACTGCCATCTACAGATACTGTATTATTGTTTATTTCGAGACTGGTAATATTAGCCAGCCCTCCACCAGGAATTAACGATTCATCCCCGGCGAGATCAACTCCGGAAAAACCATAGATACGAAAAGTAACGGCTTCTTCCAGGTTTTGGAATTCCGGACCGAGTAACACACTCATCACCCTTTGAGATACAGATCTGTTGGGTACTTCAGGTATTTGTAATTCTCCGATAAAGTCGCCCTCCCCGAAACCCGTTAAGCTCGAATACAGACGAAATGTTTCGGGCCCTAAGCCTCCCTCACTCGTGGTTTCCCTTCCTAAGCCAACGGTAAAGTTATTCAGATTTAGAGTAAAACCTTCATCTGGCTCAACCGTAAATTCGAAGAAAGACCGTTCTGAATTCCACTCTTCTTCCCAATCAATCAGGAAAATAGCTCCCTGCGCCATATCCCAATAGCTGGGATCTAAGCTTAGGTTATCTGCATAAGTAAGGTTAGATACGTTCAGATTAGGGTTCGTAGAAGCCGGAGAAAGAGATGTGGCCGAGAATCCATCAATTCCACCAATGTCAAAACGGGCAAGCTCAGGAGCAAGTGTTGCAAAAGTTATTGTATCAGAATATTGAATTCCCTCCTCTGTGGTATTTACGTAGGCACGTACCGAATACTGCGTGAGCTCAGCCAAAGCTGTAATATTTTCACTAAATGAACCATCGCCAGAGCCTGAGCTTACTTGTGTTACTCCATTTGCACCTATGGCCGGGTTGCTGTTTACATTTGTCTGGGAAAAAACAAATCCACGCCCGATAATATTAAGTCCGCCGGCTGAAGGTATCGATGCAGCCAAGGTAACAGATGTTTCGCCAAGGTTACTTACACCGGGGTTGGTAAGCGTAAGTTCTTCGGGATTAAAAGCTACGCCGCTTAAAATAACGTTAGAGCCAGCTCCATCATAACTATCAAATATTCCAGCGGGAATACCTGTAGGCCCATTAATGGGATCAAAATTAGATAACCCACCCCCGGGCGGGAACTGTCCAACCAATACACCATTATGGCCATGAATACGAAAAGTAACCTGTTCGATTCCATCAAATTCTTCGCCTAAATTTATATTGAGCACTCTTTGTACCAACCCACCTGTAGCAGGCGGGAGTACTAACTCTTGTAATATGGAAGAAAACCCATCGAGACTAGAATAAACTCTCCATACCTGTGGCCCGGAAATCGAAACACTCGACTCTCGCCCGACCCCAACAACTAAATTATCGAGGGCAAGCAGTTTGTCGCCCGTTGCAGATACAGTAAATTCAAAATAATTATTGTTAATGTTGAAGGCTCCTGTATCCCAATTCACCAGATATATTCCGGCATTCAGGTCTTCCCAAAAACCATTATCTGGCTGCAGGTTTGGCGCATAAGTAATTGGTGATGCTACAACATTCGGAACAACAGTAGAAGCGGGCAACTGTGTGCCGGTAAATGCTGTAACACCCTCAATGTCGAACTCAACCAAAACCTGCCCTCGAGCCGAATCGGTCTGAGTTAGCAGAAAGAGCAGTATAGTTATAAGTAGTAGTAGTAATTTTTTCATAAGTACGATGATGTTTGATTGTTCCTTGGGGCAATCTGTAATCATTCACTCGCAAATGAATTACAAACATGGCTTTATGCTACCATTTTTTTTGAACCATACTTAAGTACCAATGCATTACTATGCCGAATACATACTTTTATGGTCTTCTTCGTTCAAGCCGGAATCCTGCATGCATAAGAGAAAAGACAGGGGGAAGAAAAAAAAGGCAGACAACTTAAACGGCCGCTATTTGGCATTTAGAGTTCAACAATTACAAATTGTAATAAGGTAGAATGATAAATTTAAGCGGTTAACTATAGATTATATTTAAACATCTGGTCTAATGCAATCGCTAACTGATTAAATTTAATTATCCTGAACTTGAATGGCAGGCCTGCTTCACAAATAGTGAAGCAGGCGCTACCAGTATTTATAAACATTTGATTAGCCTGCAAGAAAAGTGTCTTCTTGATTTTCATTTCCGTTGGGGATAGAGCCCGCTTAAGGCAATAACCCAGTTTACTACCAGATAAGGCTGTATGTTGGAATGAGGCATACTTCCACCTGCTTTTTCAACAGAAATATTCGCATAGCCACTTAGCGCCGCGCCTTCTACCGTATTGGTATTATTCCCAAAAGCAAGCTGAGGGTGAAAAGTACGTTCAATTATTACACCTACTCTGCCGGGAACATCTCCAGCCTGTGGTGTATCCCTGATTGATGGATTCTGGCTATATACCGGCGTTACAGATATTGTACCCGCTGCGCCATGTGTATGAGCCGGCATTTCGCTATTCGTTAAAGCTACGGTTTCGTACCCACCCTGCTCGCCCAGCTCATAACTCGAGCCGCCCGGCATTTTTCCGGCTCCTACCGGCACCCGACCTCGTAAATCAGGCAAGTTGAAAAAGGTCGTGCCATTTCCGCCATAAGTAGTTCCAATCAGTGCGTAAAGCGCCTGATTTTGGCTCAGCGGTACTTGCTGGCCGTCGCACATAGCCCAGTCTCTGGGAACAAAGTTAGCAGCCCATGCCATTAACATTGAAATAAATGGTACATCCATAAGTAGTTGTATTATGATGCCATTCCGGCCATATTTCTGTACACCGGTAGAGCATCCGTTTAGGGTTTAGTGAAATTAAAATGGTCTATACGCACAAATAAGGGTTCTTCCATCCGGTTACGCACTCCTCATGTATCTGTCTGTAAACATCGCAATTGTATGGCATCGCCTTGCCTTGTGCCACAATTACTCTTTGGACCGAAAGACCTGCCAGGTTTATTTTCTCAATATCTATTTGAGGAGACGCATATTTCGAATCGAGAAAGAAACTTCTCTCGCCTCTTGGTGACTTAATGCGTTCTTCTGCCAAAAATTTCCTTGCTTCTGCGTAAGATTTAGATCTTAATGAAGGGTAAATACAGGCAATTGCCAAGCCGACCTCGTAGCCAAGAAGAGAAAATACATTTGCCATATTACCTGTTCGTTGAATGTATTTTTTTCGGAATATGGCATTTTCTTTTTCAGCAGAGTCGAAATCCCACAAATTTGCGCTGTAGACCACTACATTTTCACCCGTTAATAGCTGAAGTATTTCGGGGGAGCTCATATGAGGAGAAACCAAAATCGGGATCCCATCGAAATACGGGTTAGCGGCAAATGCCTTTAAACTCCGAACGGCATCTTTACCGGAAAAAAGCAAGTTGATGTAAGAGGGGCGCTCGTTTTGTATAAAATGATTCTGAAGCTGTTCGGTATAATCTGCAAACGCCCTTTCGCCCTCAATCTCTTTGGGAATTACCACGTAGTCTACGACTTCACTGCCCCCAAATTCGGTGCCATGCCGAAATGCTGAATGCATGTGGTAGCCCGATTCATACAAAGCCATTACTACAGCGCCTCTGTCACCAAACTGTTGCTGCGCCCAAAAACCCATCGCAAATTGAGCCTGCCAATATTGAAAGCTGTTATTAAAAACATAAGGAGACACCATGTTTAAAGCAGGCAGATACTCCCCTAAATCGGTAAAAATTGCAAGCTTGCCGGATGCTTCAACCACATCTGCATAATCAGGTAAAGTATTATAGCTTATTGGGCCGGTAACTAAATCAACCCCATTAAAACCATAAAGCTTACGAAGTGCGGAGTTTACTCTGTTTGTCTCTCCTTGATTTACAAATTCCGGCAAAAACTCAAATTCCTGATGCAGATTTTCCGGCAAGCCGCACATCAGGCCGTTCATGTAGTCTAATGATAAATTGGGGTAAGTTGCAGAAGCCGGGCAAAGGACGCCCACTTTCAGCTTATTAGAAAAGAACATACGAGACTTATTTGCAGTAGACTTTAAAAACTATTGCTTCAGCCCGATTGCAAATCAGACATAAAGGAGGTTTAAAGTACGTGTAGTCTGTTTATTGATTATTTATCAATACTCTAATCAATATGCATATAATTTTAGTCGCATAAAATCATACAGATAGCAAACTACGCAAATACTACGCATTAACTGCTGGCTAAATGAAGCAGGGGTAATTATTGAATCCCAGACGCTGTCTCTGGTTAGCACATTCTAAATAAATCCCAGCTCTTTTTTACTTTTTCAGATATATGAAAGGGCTGAGCCGATGGTGTTCCTTAAAGTATTAGCTGAAAAAGGCCAGGCTTTTAAACTTGTAGCAAAGGCTGCTCCAAGACATTCAAAGATTAAAATGTATGGTGGATTCATAATGACGCCCGGAATGCTTTAGGCAGCCGTGATCCATATCCAATACATTAATTCCTATTCTGATTGCTTTAGCGTGTCTCCTTTCTAATCCCGTTCATTTAAAATGGGATAAAGCTAATCATCTTAATTTGCGACTTGTGTCGTTTTCTATCTCGAAAACCCTCCCGTTAGGGACCAAATATGGGTAGAAAATTAAACCATGCCCCACTTCCCTGTGCCGTAGGTACAGCATATAATGGATGTATGAAAACTATGTAAAT
This sequence comes from Balneolales bacterium, assembly GCA_022565805.1. GTDB lineage: Bacteria > Bacteroidota > Rhodothermia > Balneolales > Cyclonatronaceae > Cyclonatronum. Next base: position 482 of record JAIULZ010000092.1, on the reverse strand, counting down.
ACTATATTTGATGTCTCATAGCAGCTTATCACTTCAACGAATTTAAAATAGATGTACTATGGCTAACACATATACACAGATTCATATCCATTCTATTTTTGCTGTTCAAAATCGGCAAAGTATGATTAATCAGTCATGGGAAATCGAATTATACAAATACATGACTGGAATCGTGCATAACAATGGGCACAAGGTACTACAGATAAATGGGATGCCTGATCATGTACATATTTTAATTGGCATGAGACCTATACAATCTTTGTCTGAACTAATTCAACAAGTTAAACAGAATTCTTCAAAATGGATTAATGAAAATAGATTTGCCACTAGTCGGTTCTCTTGGCAAGAGGGCTTCGGGGCTTTTTCGCATTCAAAATCACAAGTACAAACAGTTATTAAATATATTCAGAACCAAAAAGAACATCATAAAAGGAAAAGCTTTCTGGAAGAGTACATTGAGTTTTTAAAAAAGTGGGGTGTGG
>JAIULZ010000091.1 GCA_022565805.1 Balneolales bacterium | reverse complement strand
TCCTTTACTGAAGGGTAGCTCAACTTTTGACTAATTTCAACATATAAGAAGTCAGTGGTCAGTGGTCAGTGGTCAAGTTGAGAAGTATACTACAATATTCAAAACCCAGCCGCAACTTGGTACATGCTTTTTAGTTCATCGTGGATGGTCTCAATAATCGATCGCTACCGCAGTAGAATTTTGTCTTTGAGTTTCAGCAGGCAGTTTCTCATGTTATTTCGAATCTGTGTAACTAAATGATTGCCATCGAATTCTTAATTAGCCACCTTTTCTATAAATAATCCCGAAGGGATTGCATGTTTATAGATGAGCATTCATATACAACAGCATTCGACCCCGACGGGGTCGTACCCATTCGTGCATTTTGCTTCTACAAAGATGTGGCCCTCTCTGAGTCTTATTTAATCGATTGGATCAAATATTCATCTGTATACTCTATTTGATGTTTTGCTAAATATCCCTTGTAGATTTCTTTAAATTTAAAAAATCTCCATAGATAGTGTTCTTTTTGGTTCTGTATGTACTGTATTTAATGATTCAATACGAATACGAATACGAAATACCATCCAAACACACTTATGCCCGACTACCACGAAATACCGGAATCCAAAATCTATACGTCTATCCCGAACATTGAGGCATCTCCGCTGAAGTCAAAATCATCGAATCCTCCTCCGGAATCTGTATCAGAATCCAGATTTATATCAAAATCGGGATCAACATCACCAAACTTGAAAAAATCATCTACATTGGCGTAAATGGCCTCGAAATCTGCCAGGCTAAAATCCGATGATGCAATTACTTCGCCCCGTAAAATGAGTTTTTGTATTTCTGTAAACTTAATATCCGGGATAATCCCTTCCCCGCCCTGCTCGAAAAGCAACGCCAGGTCTTTGTTAGACGACATAATATTTCCGGAATGCAAAGAGGCACCGGCGGGGCCAAACTGATAAAATGCCTGTTGGGATATAAGTAAAGAAACCTTGGCCGTTATTTGAGAAACAGCAAAATCGGGACTGCTCTCCAAGAAAGAAATGAGACTAAATGGGGTGGCATCATCACTTGGTAAATATTCGCTTAGGCAGAGGGTACTTTCATTTAAAACAGGATGATGCATCACCTCATTTAAATGAACCGTTTTAATATTCATATCAAAGGCCGGAATATTGAGACCCGCAACGCTGTCTGTAACCATAATATTGGTACTGTTAAAATGTTCGCGCACGTATTCCAGCACCTCATTTTTAAAGGTTTCCCACTGCGGGAAGGCATTTTCCAAACGGTCGTAATCGAGGTAAATAACGTTCATTCTTTTGTAAAAAAGAGATTTATATCAGGAATTTTAGGAGCAATAAGCGTTGCCTTATACTGTCCTTTTTCGTAGGTGCGTATGTCGAGCGTATATTCCTTATCGCGGTTATTAAGAGCATACAGCTTTTCAGATGCATTTTGCAAGTTACTTACCTTAAGCACCGGATCACAGATTCCTTCCAGATTAAACCTGAACACAATGGCTTCGTGAGAGATGTAGTTATCCTGCTGGAATCGCACTTTATTAAGCTTGCTGAGCGCTTCTTTCTGCTGATTCACAATTTCTTCGGATAGCTTTACGGCCCGGTCTTTATTTTGTCGTGCTGCCCGTTTCAGATTAGAGGCCGTAACCTCTTCGCCTTTATCCAAAAGCTGAACCAGACCAAAACCGAGAGCCGCTGTTACGCTACCGGCTATCGTCATCTGACCAATAACTCCGGCCTTTGTACCAAAAATGGGGATCGTTTTCACCAGGCTCCAGGCCCAAAGCGCTATATCTGAGGCCATGTAAGATCCCGCAAATACCTTAAATGTATCGGCACCAATATCCCGATTATAAACCCCGTGCGCAATATGCATACCCATACTTACCTGCACCGCAGAAATAGTGAGCGCATCCGCCAGCGGAATCGGGATAACCGCGGCAGCAACCGCAGCTCCAACGTAGTTCGTAACTACTTTATCTGCTTTTTCTTTTGTGGGTTTCGGTTTTGGTTCAGCCATGTAATCTCAAAAAAATAAAGTATAGAACTATAGGAAAGGCAGCTAAATTGTCTCCAAATAATCCGGTAATAATCATTCTGTAGTTTAAATGTAGTTTGCAGAAGCAAAGCAGTTTCTGCCTTAGATTGCGCCTCTGATTAAGCGCCACACAAGCTAAGACCAAAATTACAAATGCCCCCGCCAATGGAATGTAAGAAATCTGAGCATCTATAAAAGCAGTGCTTTGGAATTTCTGTGTAACGAAATTACCCCACATCACACATTCTTATGGGTCTCTGTAATCTAATACCAGACATATACAAGCAACCAAAGAGGTCGCACTAACGATGTATTTATCGCTTTTTTCTAACAGGTGGTAATCTAACCAAAAAAGCCGGAATCAGGCAAACATCACTCCAATCCAAAGACTGTATGCGCTTTGCTGATTCCGGCCTTTATTTTTTTAGTTGTCCTAACTGCCTAAAAAAGTCTATGACTAACCCTTAAGATGCTTTGCGAAAAATCCCATCATAGTTTGGTAAAACTGTATCCGGTTTTCTTCGTGACGAAAACCGTGTCCCTCGTTGTATTTTACCATATACGGAACATCGAAGCCACGCGACCGCAGATTTTCCACAATTTGATCCGACTCATCTATATTTACGCGCGGGTCATTAGCGCCCTGAACCACATACACCGGCCGACTTATCTTATCGACATTAAGCGCTGGCGAAACCTGTTTCATAATTTCCTGCTCTGCTTCGCTATCGAAATCGAACCACTGCTCCTTAAGCTGCGACAAAAACGGTTTCCAATAGGGCGGGAAAGATTTATAAAAGGTAAACAGATTCGAAACACCTACATAATCTACGCCACAAGCAAACAATTCGGGAGTTTTCACCAAAGCGCCAAGCGTTGCGAGTCCGCCATAGCTCCCGCCATAAATCGCCATTCGATTGCGGTCTATAGGGTAGTTTTCAAGAACATAATCAACGGCATCTTCCAGATCATCGAGCATTCTGCGGCCGATTTGCTTGCTTCCTGCCAGATAAAACGACTTGCCGTAGCCACCCGAGCCCCGGTAATTAACCTGAATGGAAGCATAGCCGCGACTCGCAAAAAGCTGCGCTTCCGGGTTAAAACCCCACTCGTCACGCGGACCATACGGCCCACCGTGCGGATTTACAATTAGCGGCACTTTGTTCTCCGGCCCCGCTTCGTTGGGTAGGGTGATGTATGCATAAACCTGAAGTCCATCCCGGCTTGTAAACGAAAACGGAAGCATCGCGGCCATATCCTCTTCCCGAAGCGATGGCATCAAATCCACCACTTTTTCGATAGAGTCGGTTTCGGCATCGTACAGATGGTAAGAGCCATACTGCTTGTCGCTGCCTGCCACCAGCAGCCACCGCTGCTCATCGTCTGTATGACCGGCCACGCTGTACTCATAGCCTTTAAACGCATTCCGAAACTTTTCATGCAGCTTGCTGAAGGTCTCGCTAACGGGAACGAGCTCGTCTTTTTCTGCCGTGTAGTAAAAGTAATCGATTTCGAAGCCTCTTTTGCGCGAAGTACTTAGCCCGCCCGCATCATAAACCGGATGCTGAAACAGCTGCTCCGTTTTACGTTTCTCTTTAAGATCGTAGCGAATAAGCTCGGTGGTGTCGCTCTCCAGATTGGTAGAAACATAGGCGAGATGCGGGTTACCCGAAACATAGTCGAAGCCCAGCAAACTAAAGCTGTCTTTCCAGCTTGTGCGCACAATTTCCTGAAAGTCATCCTCATCCGACAGACGATAGTACAACACATATTCGATGCCATTCTCCTGCTTGGTAAGCGCGCGCAGACGACCTTCTTTATCGAAATGATACGCCATAACAGGCGATTCGAGGTCGGTATTATCGTACAATTTCTCCAGCTCGCCCGTACCCACATGAATTTTATAAGGCTCAAAAAGCTGCGGATTATCGCGGTTCATTTGTATGATGATGTGGTCCGGCTGCTCCTTCAGCTGATTAAGCAGCATCACCCGCACACCATCGAAAGGCGTAAGCGCCTTAAAGCCGGTTCCGTCTGTATTGATGGCAAAAAGCTGATAATTTTCATCCCCGCCCTTATCCTGAACATACAAAATTCGGGTTTCGCTCAGCCACATATAACCACCGATAAGCTCATCATCTTCAGCCACAACCTTACGGGCCTCATTCGTGGCGAAAGACTTCACAAAAACAGGCTGACGCCCCCGTTCATCACGCTCCCGGTAGGCAATACTGCCCCCGCCGGGTGAAAGCTGAAAACCCGACAAAGCCGGCTTTTGAAAATAATCAACCACAGAATAACGATAGCTGCCCGTTTCCAAAGCAGCCAACCGATTCAATTCCTCTTCTGATGAAGGCAAAGCAGGATTTCCCGGCAATGTTTTATCCATAAAAAAATATAATTTTCAATTAACGATTAGCAATTAGCAATTAGCAATTAGCAATTAGGAATTAGGAAGAATAGTCATACTATAGCAAAACGCGAGCCATATTTTTAATAACATATAATATTGACAGAAAAACCGTTTGAACTTTTCCCGACGGCAGCACGAATAGTTGGGGCGTGGCTCTTTAATTCACTTGATAAAAATGTTGAGTGTTGAGTGTTGAGTGTTGAGTGTTGGGTTGAACGATCTTAAAAGTGCTAATAAATCTTAAATCACAAAGAATAAAACCGTGCAACCCTCCCGACGGTTCGGGACAAGTTGTGTCATACTCAGTGAAACACTGTGCTACCCATAAATGTAACAAGCCAAAGCCCAGATTTCAAAAACTACCCAAAAACCCATCACCCAAAGAATAACCGACGGAAAAAATGTCAAAAGCCAATTCACAATTCACCATTCACCATTCACCATTCACAATTCACAATTAACAAACCTACTCCCCCGCAATAGCCAAAAGCTGCCCCAACTCCAGCTCGAAAGCTCCTTCTTGCCCGTCTTTAATCATAATTCCAAGCTCCGCAACCGCATTAATATTAAGCGGCGGCACATTTGAAAGCTGACGCCCCCGATAGACCGGCTTAAACTCGCTGAAATCCAGAAAATGCGTTTCCCAATCATCTGAAGAGCGAAAAACAGCCTCCCACGCATAAGGCGTTACGCGACCGTTAACCACCGTTTTAATACGCAGCGAATAAATCTTGCCATCTCCCCTCGCGCGCAATCCAAGCCCCTGAAAACCGGATAAATCGACCGCCTGCGCCGTACGCACCCTCACAGAAGCAAAGCCGCCGTTATTCTCCAGCGAAAGCACGCCCCGAAAAACCGCGCTCTCATCAGAAACACCCTCAAGCCGACTGCGCGAACGTCCGCCCATAACGCCATCATTAACCACCTGCCAATACGAAACCGACTCTTCCCCAAACTGAAGCAAAAGCCACTCATTTTTCGAGGACTCAGTCGATGAAAGATTTTTATCATCCAGTTTCAAAGGCTTCATCATAAAAGAGGCGATCAAAAAAGAAACGCCAAACCAAAATGCGGTAAAAAAACTATACATAAATCAGGAAATCAGGAAAATTGAAGGTTATGGGATATCGGTATTAACTCCGAGCTATTTAACAATATGGCATGATAGAGGGTTCCTGCAGCGGAACATAGCGCACTGCCATGAAACCACCCCACAGAACATGAGCTGATCTGAGCTGAATTAATTTTGACAAATTTGTAGATAAAGGCATGTATTTATGAATTTTATTTCATATTCTCACTTATGAGCGCTTTCATCATGATGAAAAGCCATTATTTATCGACTGTTAAGTACAGAATCTGCAAATAATCATCCTTCATTAACTCGGACACGTTATGCGGATTTGGCTGAAGAGTCGCAGAACCTGCAAGACAGACCATCATTTAAGCTCAGGAAGATGAAATAAAGCAAAAAAGTAAAACAGGGTGACAATACGTAGTCACCCGTGTTTAGTAGATTGCAAAAATTTACCTGGAATAAATCCGGAATAGTGCATTGAAATGAAATGAATTGAGATGATATTCTTATGAGAATAAAGCTAACCATAACGCCCGAAGGAGCAGGAAACATACTGCCGATAAACTATCAGTACGAAATCTCCGCATGGATTTACCGCATGATACACGACGGAAACGCCGAATTCGCGGCATGGCTGCATAATAAGGGGTATGGCAGCGGGGCCAAGCGGTTATGGATTGCCAGGGTTCTTTACAAAAGTCGTCTTTTGGAGTTTTCTCTTAATGAAAGACAACTTGATGATACAATACTGACTAAAAAATGAAAAGATGGGCTTCCAAAAAAACACTTTTAAATTACTGCAACGTGTTTTTTTAACAAAAAAAAAGCTTGGCCGAAACCAAGCTAAGGGTAAATCCCTACGGCATTATAGCCTTGCTGTGATAAGAACAGATTGGGTTGTTCTGTTACAAATATAATCGTTCGCGCAGTTGTATGCAACACTCATTTAAAACTAAATTTGGAAATATTTATATGGCAAAGCAAATATTAGGCCTCGACTTAGGCACAAATTCTATTGGTTGGGCAATTGTAGAGCAACATGGCTCTTCATTTGAACTTCAGCATAAAGGAGTTAAGATTTTTCCTCTTGGAGTAAATAAAGAAAAAGGGATTGAATCCTCAAAAGCAAGTGAGCGAACTCAAAAACGAAGCTCACGAAGACTTAAAGCTAGAAAGCGCTATAGGAAATATTTTACGCTTAAAGCATTAATTGAACATAATCCACCTCTTTGTCCATTGACCCCAAATGGGCTTAAAGAATGGAAAGAGAGCGGATATAAAAAATATCCCCTGGAGAACGATTTTATAGAATGGCAGCGCACCAATGCTGATTTGCATGAGCACCCATATGCATATCGTGATTTATTTTCAAGAGAAATGCAAGATTGGCAAAATAATCCGGAATTAGCCTATAAGTTAGGTCGGGCATTATATCACATGGCACAGAGAAGAGGTTTTGCAAGCAATCGAAAAGATGTTTCTGACGATGACACTCTTGAGAATGCTAAAAGTCAATTTGCAGAAATTCTCAACGATACGGCTCTATTAGAAGATGTAAACGAATTGAAAGAAAAAATTCGCGAGTTAGCCGCAATTTTCAATGAAGGCGATGATAAAAGTGTGAAATCTATTACAAGGAAAATCGCCAAAGTTGCGACCTCAAATGAGACTAACGTTCAAAACATTCTCGATGGAATAAATGAAATACTGAACGATAGAAAAAATATGGGGGCCGTAAAAAAGGGAATTACAGAGCTAAGTGACTCTATTAAGGCTGCCAATTGCGAAACATTAGGCCAATACTTTAATAAACTTATGCACGATGATCGAACTATTTATGAAAATAAAATTCGAGGTAGATATACAGAAAGAGAGAGTCATTATGAGGCAGAATTTAATATCATAGCAGATAAACAACAGATTCCTGTAAATCTGCGAAACAAGCTTCATCGTGCAATTTTTTTCCAAAGACCCTTAAAGTCCCAAAAAGGGTTAGTTGGCAAGTGTCCTTTCGAACCCTCTAAATCAAGGTGCCCTAACACACATCCTTTGTTTGAAGAATACCGGATGCTTAGTTTTTTAAATAATATAAAAGTAAAAACGGCAAATGATCTAAAACCCCGATCTTTGGATTCTAACGAGATTGCAAGCATCAAATATCTATTCTTTCGGGTAAGTAAACCGACATTTCCGGCTTCGGATATTTTTGATAAGCTTTTCGGTAAAAACAATTACGGAGTTCTTAATGATTACAAAAAACAAGACTTTGATATAAAAGTAAACTATAAACCCACAACCGTTGTAAGCGGATGCCCATTTACCGCTCGTTTAATTCAAGTTTTCAAGGGTAGTCTTGATGATAGTCTGAATTGGAAACAATTATTAACCGATCGTTGGATAGGATCTCCGCTAAATGAAGATGATATAATAACAAGATACTGGCAGTCGCTTTATTTTGCTGATTTAGCAGGAGACAGAAGTAGCTTTACAGATGTTACAAGAGAAACTGCTCTCAAAAACTTTACAGAAAATTTCACCTCATTATCTGATACTGAAGCAGCAAAATTTGTAAAGATACCTGCATTTAGAAATGACTATGCTTCATTGAGCCTTAAGGCTATAAAACTAATTTTACCGTGGCTTAGAGAAGGTTTACTCTATAGCCATGCCGTCTTCCTTGCAAAGTTGCCTGAAATCATTAAGCCTGAAATATGGAGCATTTCTGAAATACAGGATGATATTATCGAAGCTATTATTAGCGAAATACAAGGGCATGATGAAGTTTTACTTATAAACCATGCCGTGAATAGCCTTATTCGTGATATTCGGGATGAGAAAATGACAAAACCCAATGATAACATTTGGGTTAAAAACACACTTCATGATAAGCTTAGCTCACATTTTGGAAAAGCACATTGGGAAAAACATCATGATAAGGATAATATTCTGAGTCAAGCTATAAGACAATTTGGCAATTCAATTTCTACTAATAAAGAAGAACCTGAATTTCAAAAAATTAGCCGATTAGAAGAAAGAATTAAAGAAAAGCTTTTGCAAATTAATTATCAAAGTGACTCGATTATCGATAATAAAGATGATGTTAACAAGCTTTACCATCCATCTGCTATTGAACGATTTATTCCGGAAAAAATACTTAGCAAGGGCAAACCCGTTATAAAGAATGGTCAGGTGCTATACGGCTTGCCCAACCCATTAAAAAGCTCTTTAAAAAACCCTGTTGTAATGCGGGCCCTACACCAACTTAGGAACCTCATTAATCATTTATTGGCAGAAGATTTAATTGACGAAAAAACTGCTATTAATATTGAACTTGCAAGAGAATTAAATGATGCCAATAAACGTAAGGCTATTGAGCAGTTTCAAAGAGAACGAGAAACAGATCGAGGTGAGTATCGCAAGGAGATAATCCGACTTTATAAAGAGCAAAAAGGAGAAATCATCGCTCCTACAGAAACAGACGTTCAAAAGTATCAGCTTTGGCTTGAGCAGGATCGCAAATGTATATACACCGGAAATCAGATAAATTTATCTGATTTTATTGGGCCAAACCCAAAATATGATATTGAGCACACCCTACCGCGAAGCCGTACACTCGATAATTCTTTGAAAAATAAAACCCTTGCCGACAGTAAATTTAATCGGGAAATAAAAGGGAATAAACTACCATCTGAATTAGAAGCTTATGAGAATATCCTGCAAAGAATAAAACCGTGGGTTACATTAGCAGAAGATCTTGAGTTTCAGGTTAGTATGCTCAAGCGGCGTACGAAAGCGGCATCTACTAAAGAACAAAAAGACGACCTGATTATTAAACGTCATTTGCTAACTCTTAAACTCGAATACTGGAAGGAAAAAACGTATAAATTTACAACAACTGAAATTCCTGAAGGATTTAAGATTAGTCAGAAAATTGATACCGGTATTATTACCCGATATGCTAAAGAGTTTCTTGGTTCTTTATTTAAAAATCGAAGAGGCAACCCGAATGTATTTGCGATTAATGGTGAAATGGTTGCAGAGTTTCGCAAGATTTGGGGTTTACAATCTATTTTTAGTGATGAATCCGGAACTTGGGAAATGGCTCCTAAAAATCGCTCAAACCATGCACATCATGCAATAGACGCGGTTACAATCGCTTGTATACAAAGAAACAGCCATAGTAACTTATCTCATGCATGGCGTCTGCAGGAAGATGGAAGTTTATCAAGTATGCGCAAAACACTTTTGGATACCAAACCCTGGGATACTTTTACAGAGGATATGAAGAGCCTGCACAAAGACTTGATTGTTATACACAAAAGAGAAGATAAACCAAAAAAACAAACGAAAAAGATTCTTCGCAAAAGAGGTATAAAACAGCGAAAATGGAATAAGCCAGATGAGTTTATCTATCAACAGGGTGATACCTCAAGAGGTTCTTTGCATCAGGAAACCTTTTACGGCAGAATTCAGAATCCGCATTTGAATAAGAAAGATGCAGATCATTATGTAGTAAGAAAGTCGGTAAATGGAATATCGACTGCAGATGCGAGCAATATCGTTGACCCAAAAATTAAGGAAATTGTTTTATCCGATATGGATAAAGAAAAAGTAATTAAGAGTGAAATTCAGCGTCTTGAAAAGACTAAAAAGAAAGCAGATGATCGTGAAATTAAAGAACTGGATATCGAAATTGAAAAAATGAAAAACAAAATGACAAAACTTTTTCATATACCGCCTAAAGAGGGCAAATCTGCTTGGACTCCAATCCGGAAAGTTCGTATTAAAGCCAAGCTTACAGAGCCTTTACCAGAATTTAAAAGGCACAGAGACTTATCGAGGCATGATTATAAGCAGCAGTTTTACGTGAATAATGATGAAAACTATTGTATGGCAATTTATAAAGATGATAAAGGGAAACACGATTTTTCTTTATTAAATATGATGGATGCTGTACAGCATTTCAAAATGAGCAATAAAGATCTAAGGGAAACTCAAGACCTTGTGCTTCCTCAACTCGCTGGAAGATCTCTTTATGGTATTATAAAAAGAAACACGCTTGTGTGTTTCTACGTGGATTCTCCCGATGAACTTAGGGAACTATCGCCCAAAGAGTTGACCGCTAGAATGTATAAAGCGTTAAGTATTAACAAAGATAGCCGTATAAAGTTTCAGCATATACATGAAGCAAGGGGAAAAAGTCAGTTTAAGATGGATTATATAAGTGTTTATGGGGATGAACCTGAAAAATTAATGATAACTGGTTATTCCAAATTTGAGTTAAAAGAGAATCCATATCCATATTTAAATATAGGTAAAAGTAATTATCAATTTATTATTCAAGACTATCATTTTGAGATTACTGAAAGTGGAGTAGTTATTTTTAATTAGTATATGCTAAAGAAAATAATCCACATATCAAGTCCTATGCATTTAAGTATTCGCTTATCACAGCTTGTGCTTTATGATAAGATTAAGAAAGAGGAGGAAATACGGCCTTTTTCTGATATAGGTTTTTTGATTGTGGATTCTTTCCAGACCACATTAACCCAGGCCGTTATTCAAGCTGCGTGCAGCCATAATACGGCTCTGGTTTTTTGTGGAAAAGATCATCATCCGCAAGCCATGCTTTTCCGTCTTGAAGGGCATAATACTCAAACCCAAACCTTTAACGCACAAATTGAGGCTAGTCAGCCTTTAAAGAAGAAACTTTGGAAACAAACGGTTAAATCAAAGATAATTAATCAGGCTGCTCTTTTAAAGTATCAGGGATTGGAGGATGAGCCTTTACGATATTCAGCAAAAAAGGTAAAAAGTGGTGATTCTGAGAATAGGGAAGCGCAGGCCGCTCGCGTATATTGGCCAGCCTTATTCGGGGAAGACTTTTTGAGAAGAAGAGATGGAAAGCCACCCAATAATATGCTGAATTACGGGTATATGGTGTTACGAGCCGCAATGGCCAGGGCTATTTCCGGCTCCGGACTGTTGCCCGGTCTTGGAATTCATCATAAAAATAAATACAACGCTTACTGCCTTGCAGATGATTTGATGGAGCCCTACCGACCCTATGTTGATCTCGCGGTTTTAGAATATTTAGAGAATCAACTACCACCCGAAAGTCTCGATAAAGCCGAAAAAGCACTCATGCTTAAGGTATTGTACAGCGATGTGATAATTGGGAAAAAGAAACGCCCCTTAATGCTTGCATTATCGGAAAGTACTGCATCCTTGGCACGCTGTTTTCTGGGAGAAGATACAAAAATCAGCTATCCCAAACTGTAGTCCGTTTTACCAAACAATGGCATTTATTTAATGTGGTGCTAAATATGAACTATGAACGACTAAACGCATACCAAGCCATGTGGTTATTTGTAAGCTTCGATTTACCAACCCTTACGGCAACACAAAGGAAACGGGCTAATAACTTTCGTATAAACATCAAAAAAGAAGGTTTCACAATGTTTCAGCTATCGGTATATACAAGACATTGCGGAAGCCGTGAAAGTGCCGATTCACATATTGAAAAGGTTAAAAAACTGGTACCAATAGAAGGATTAGTGAGTATCGTGCTGATAACAGACAAACAATATGGGCAGATCATAAATATATGGGGGAAGAAAGAAAAAAAGACAAAGCCCGCACCACCACAGCTAGAGTTTTTTTAGAAAAACTCTATACATCCAATTCATTTTATAATGGAAAGCATCATTTTTTTAAATATAAAAAGACCCCAACTTAATCTACTGCAAGTAGTTAAGAAGAGGTCTAATATCTGAATTCCCAATCAGAGATCAAATCACAGCCAGCGGTAGAGCGCTGGACTCATAACCCAGAATATCTGAATTCCCAATCAGAGATCAAATCACAGCGCCTTTCATGTGAGGCCGTAAATCATCTTTAATATCTGAATTCCCAATCAGAGATCAAATCACAGCTGGAGGACCCTCATTCTTGACCTTCATAAAATATCTGAATTCCCAATCAGAGATCAAATCACAGCCTGGTCTGCTGGTCTGCGGTTCCTCTGGTCAATATCTGAATTCCCAATCAGAGATCAAATCACAGCCAAAGTTGATTAAATGGGGGTCAAATTTACAATATCTGAATTCCCAATCAGAGATCAAATCACAGCAACGTTACGCCACGGCTGAAGATATTATTCAATATCTGAATTCCCAATCAGAGATCAAATCACAGCTGTTCAGGTTATCAAGGTTTGCGCCAATAAAATATCTGAATTCCCAATCAGAGATCAAATCACAGCCCTGCCAATACAAGCATTAGCGGGGAATGGAATATCTGAATTCCCAATCAGAGATCAAATCACAGCTATTCTTCAAACGCTTTATACCATGCATCGAATATCTGAATTCCCAATCAGAGATCAAATCACAGCTGGGAGCAATTGCCGTTCGACTGGATTTATAATATCTGAATTCCCAATCAGAGATCAAATCACAGCATCAGTTCGCAGGTGCAGCAAAAGGCCGGAAATATCTGAATTCCCAATCAGAGATCAAATCACAGCCAAAAAAGCTTAATCAGATACATCGTAGGGAATATCTGAATTCCCAATCAGAGATCAAATCACAGCATAAGCCGGATAGAAAATTCGCATTCTGAAAATATCTGAATTCCCAATCAGAGATCAAATCACAGCAATGTAAGACTTTTATAGAGCCGTTTAAGGAATATCTGAATTCCCAATCAGAGATCAAATCACAGCACACCAACTTCAGCAGCTTGCTTTTCCCAAAATATCTGAATTCCCAATCAGAGATCAAATCACAGCTTGTACCGTAGCTTCATCTATTACATTGCTAATATCTGAATTCCCAATCAGAGATCAAATCACAGCGAAGTTTGTCCTTGACTCATAGCCGAGGAAATATCTGAATTCCCAATCAGAGATCAAATCACAGCATGTGGTATTTGAAGCCCTGAACGGTTCGGAATATCTGAATTCCCAATCAGAGATCAAATCACAGCGGGTTCCCAAACCGGTTACGGTATGGAATCAATATCTGAATTCCCAATCAGAGATCAAATCACAGCGCTATCATCGAAGAACCGCGGATAGACTTGAATATCTGAATTCCCAATCAGAGATCAAATCACAGCTTTTATTAAGTTTTTATTAGTTCGACAATTAATATCTGAATTCCCAATCAGAGATCAAATCACAGCACCCCTATACTGCTGTAATCGAATCTGCGTAATATCTGAATTCCCAATCAGAGATCAAATCACAGCGGCACAGTTAGGGTACCAACACCACTTTGAATATCTGAATTCCCAATCAGAGATCAAATCACAGCGGCTCATACAACGCTTGTATTTTTTCTACTAATATCTGAATTCCCAATCAGAGATCAAATCACAGCGCAGCCTCCTTCGCACGTTCGGCAGTTTGAAATATCTGAATTCCCAATCAGAGATCAAATCACAGCCATGTTTCCCTGAAGCATTCCAGACCATTTAATATCTGAATTCCCAATCAGAGATCAAATCACAGCTTAAAATGCGCTGAAACGTCTCCTGTGCCCAATATCTGAATTCCCAATCAGAGATCAAATCACAGCGAATTTCGCTCTGTACAGTCTTGAGCGCCTAATATCTGAATTCCCAATCAGAGATCAAATCACAGCTCGGAGTATCCGTGGAGATAAAACTGAGAAAATATCTGAATTCCCAATCAGAGATCAAATCACAGCTATCAGACACCCCGTTTGTTTTTATCATTTAATATCTGAATTCCCAATCAGAGATCAAATCACAGCTGTATTAAAGTAAGATATAGCAGATCGCCCAATATCTGAATTCCCAATCAGAGATCAAATCACAGCCAACGCTTATTCCTCTTACAAGTTTAACAAAATATCTGAATTCCCAATCAGAGATCAAATCACAGCAAAGGTTATTTGCATAGCCTGAACCTGAACAATATCTGAATTCCCAATCAGAGATCAAATCACAGCTGTTCGAGCTGAAGGCTGCATTATTGAGCCAATATCTGAATTCCCAATCAGAGATCAAATCACAGCATCAAAGTTTATTGACAAGATTCTACGAATAATATCTGAATTCCCAATCAGAGATCAAATCACAGCGCTGCGAGCGACCATATTGTTGAGGTCAACAATATCTGAATTCCCAATCAGAGATCAAATCACAGCACACGGGCATTCGATCAAACCCAGCGCAACAATATCTGAATTCCCAATCAGAGATCAAATCACAGCTATCTGAGCTTCAGGGTAATAGTGCCAGCGAATATCTGAATTCCCAATCAGAGATCAAATCACAGCCGTTTTAAACGGTCGTATATCTCATACAAGAATATCTGAATTCCCAATCAGAGATCAAATCACAGCTGAAAATGCTACCCGACCGCCTGTGATTTGAATATCTGAATTCCCAATCAGAGATCAAATCACAGCCAATGTTGAGTTATTAAACTATATTAGTTGAATATCTGAATTCCCAATCAGAGATCAAATCACAGCGTTAGTGGCTCAACATCATTACCTAAGCTCAATATCTGAATTCCCAATCAGAGATCAAATCACAGCTTATAAAAATGATTGAAAAAAGCAAAAATCAATATCTGAATTCCCAATCAGAGATCAAATCACAGCTTTTAATCGTACCTGAGAGGAATTGAAATATAGCCATACCGCTAGATCCTCTGTACTTTTAATCTTACCGAAAGGGGGCATTTTCACTGAAATCACAAGTATCATAGAGGAATTTGGAAGCTTAGACTGTCGTGTAATAAGTCCTTATTTAGCTGAAATGCCGTCGACTTAAATGAATTCGACAATCTTAAATTGAACGCAATTTTAGCATTCTCGATCCTCAGATATTGGTATACATTGCATTTGTTTACAGTTTGCAGTTTACACTTTTTAGATTCAAATTACCAACACTTTTGACAAAATCAGTCTGATAGAATATATTTGATTACTTTACATAACCCCCCATTATTCAAGTTGTAATGATATTTCAATATATAATATTTAGTGTTTCAATTGTTTTTATTTCCTTCGTTGTAGGAATGATTATCACATCATTAGTTAGAAATACAACTTTCTACGAAACAAGATTATCAAATCTTAATTTGATAAAGAGTGATTTGATTAACAAAATTTTTGGTGTTGGAGTAATTAAATGGGTTGTGAAGAATACATTTTTTAAGTATTTAAATCCGAAATTGAAGTTTGATCGAAAGGTGAGTATTTCAGAAATTAAAAATATTCGAAATGATATGACTAAATCTGAAATAGACCATCTATTTGCATTTTTGTTTGTTTCATTATTTATGTTTGTTGCGATTTATAATCAAGAATATTTATCAGCTTCGATCATTTTACTTATAAATGTACTTATGAATTTAGATCCTTCGTTGCTGCAGCAACAGAACAAAAGAAGGATTGATAAATTATTATCGAAATTCGAAAGGCTTGAATAGATCGGTTAATTACTCAATTTTCGCAGTTCAAGTTTCAGGATCGGCAAAATGGGGGGTTGATCCGAAAGTTGGGCAGACTGTAATTTGGTTGCGGGGTTTTTAAGCATCCGAGATTATTATTTTAACGTGTTTAGATAGTAGCCCTCGGCAGATTTCCGGATTTCAAAAACATCCCGGCTCGGGCTTATTTGTGGTTTGTTTTTATCCCCGGATTCCGGACTGCTTCGCGGAGTCCTCCATCCGGGGTTACAA
>JAIULZ010000090.1 GCA_022565805.1 Balneolales bacterium | reverse complement strand
CAGTCCGGAATCCGGGGATTAAAAAAGCAATACAAAAAAGCCCGAGTCGGGATGTCCTTGAAATCTGGAAATTGGCCGAGGGAAACTATCTAAAGACATCAAAGTAAAAATCTCGTATCCTCAATAAGACCATCTCTGATCTTGATAAAGAGAATTTGTATTCAGAATTTGTTTATTAAAGAAGACGGAAGGCCGAAGAAATCTTGGATTAGATCATCAACTTAAAAACTTTTTTTGTCTTGGTTGATACACTGAATTAGTGTTAACCACCGAACGTACCCCAACAATTACTGAATTGTTGGGGCAGGCTGAAACTTAGCGCCTAAATTCGTTGAGCTTTTTCTTACGCCACATTTCGCTACGTTTCTTAACGTCATTTTTTTGACAAATCCGGAAGGGGAAGCAATAAATTCCCGCGACTCCAAACCAATCAGCGCCCGTTTTTGCTTCGTCCGTTTTTCAGGGCAAGGGATGGTTCGGGCACGTAGTGGCCAATGCCGCCTGCGAGCTTGTCGTTAAAGGTGGTCGGGATGTTGTTGTTTGCGGTTCTCTCGGCCCAGGTTACGTGCTCGGTTCCGTCGTCGCGTTTCACCATGGTGATGCATTCTTCGACCGGACAAACAAGTGAGCAAAGATTGCAGCCCACGCAGTTGTCTTCGATGATGTACGGAACACGATTACCATCAACTTCCGAGAGCCCGATGGCCTGATGCGCGCCGTCTTCGCAGGCAATATAGCAGAGCTCACAGCCAATACATTTATCATCGTTGATTTCGGCAACTACTTTATGCTTCAGGTTCAGGTCTTTCCATTCCTTCACGTTTGGTAGCGCTTTACCTTTGAAATCCTCAATAGTTTTATAGCCTTTATCATCCATAAACTGATGAAGACCGGCCTCCATTTCCCGCACAATTCCAAATCCGTAGTGCATTACCGAGGTGCAAACCTGCACGGAGCCACAGCCCAGTAAAATGTACTCAACCACATCGCGCCAGGTCTCAATTCCGCCAATTCCGCTAATGGGCGTATTTCGGGTGATGGCGTCCTGAGCCAACTCTCTCACCATGTTGAGAGCGATTGGCTTTATGGCTGGTCCGCAGTAACCGCCGTTTGATCCGGCACCGTCTACTTCCGGATAAGGCGCATAGGTATCAAGGTTGATGCCCACAATGCTTTTAAAGGTGTTAACCAGCGAAAGCGCATCTGTTCCGCCTATTACCCCGGCACGACCCGGATCAACAATATGGCTGATGTTGGGCGAAAGCTTGGTGATGACCGGCGTAGTTGCCACCTCTTTCACCCATTCCACAATTGTTTTGAGAACTTCCGGCTCCTGACCCACGGCCGAGCCCATGCCGCGCTCGCACATTCCATGCGGACACCCAAAGTTGAGCTCGAGTCCGTCGGCACCCGCGTTTTCACAGTCTTTTATAATTTGATGCCACTCCGCCCGGCTTTCAACCATCAGCGAGGCGATTACGGCATGGTCCGGAAAATACTTTTTCACTTCCTCAATTTCGCGCAGATTATCGGCAAGCGGTCGGTCGGTGATGAGCTCAATATTATTAAAACCGGCCATTCGGGCTCCCCGGTAATTTATCGAACCGTAGCGGCTCGAAACGTTTACTACGGGAACGCCCAGCGTTTTCCAAACAGCCCCGCCCCAGCCCGCATCAAAAGCTTTCATAATCTGATAGCCCGAGTTGGTGGGCGGCGCTGATGCCAGCCAAAAAGGATTCGGAGCTTTAATGCCTGCGAAATTGATCGATAAATCTGCCATAAGAAATTGGATTTTTTTGAATTCAGAGATGCCTGGATTCTGAATGAACTGAAAATTATATCACGGTCTCACCATGCTCGGATTTGCGTAATTGTGATGGTGCTACAGCTTGAGTTTGTTTAAGTTTGCATTAAACGGGCTACTTTTTGCTATTCAGCCACTTTTCGATTCCGCGGGCTGCCGCTTTGCCGTCGTGTGCTCCGTTTACAACTTCGGCCCCGCCGTTTACGGCATCACCGCCGGCAAAATAGGCCGGGTTAGTGGTTTGGAACGTTTCGTCATCAACCACAATCCGGTTGCCGCGATCCAGCTCAAGTTCGTTAATGAGTTTGAAGAATCCGGCCAGTTTGGCCTGACCCGTGGCTTTAACTACCATATCGCATTCCAGTACAAACTCGCTGCCCTCTACCATTTCAAGCTTGCCGTTTACTTTTTGCGTGCGAATAAAGCGTACGCCTTCGGCTTTTCCGTTGCCTACAATCTCCACCGGCTGAACGTTAAATAAACCACGGGCTCCGGCGCTTTTGGCCAGATCATATTCAAAATCGTAGCCACCCATTTCTTCGCGGGAACGGCGATAGGCCAGCGTTACTTCTTTAGCTCCCATGCGGGCCGTTTCGGAAGCGGCATCCATCGCGGTGTTACCACCACCAATTACAACTACGCGATCCGGTACGCTAACTTCATGCTGCTTCATGCGCAACTCTTCGATAAACTCCACGGCTCCGATAACGTTTTTCTTATCCACGCCGGGTAGGTCGAGGGTTGCCGTAGGGCCAAGACCCATGCCGAGGAAAATTGCGTCGTAATGTTCTTCCAGCTCGTCGAGTTGTTTACGTGTGGTAATCGGCGAGTTGTAGTTGATACGGAACCGTAGCTGATTTTGCAGGTACTCGACTTCAGCAAGTACTTCTTCGTTGGTAATTTTGTAGGGAGCGGTGCCGTAAACCGTAAGACCAGATGGTTTGTCTTTGGCCTCGAAAATATCAACGGTGTAGCCCATAGTACGGAGCTCGCATGCGCAGGAAATTCCGGCCGGTCCGGCGCCGATAACGGCAACCTTGCGTCCGTTTGGTTCACCCGGTTTGAAAAGTGGCTTTCCGGCTTTTATCACTTTTTCGGTTGCGTAATTTTGCAGGCGCCCGATCTCAATAGGTTTCACACCCTGATGATTATACACGCAGGCGCCTTCACAAAGCACTCCGGTAGGGCAAATTTTGCCACAGGCATTGCCAAACCAATTCTGATCGAAAATGGTTTTAGCCGAGCCGGTTTCATTGCCGCTGTGTATTTGCTTGATAAAAAGCGGGATGTCTATGCCTGTCGGACAGGCCGTAATACAGGGCGCATCATAACAAAACAGACAGCGCGAGCTTTCATAGAAAGCTTCGGTGCTGTTCATTAGTGGTTTTTTTTGAGCAAAGTTCTCGTGGAACTCTTCGCTCGTGTTGGGTCTTTTGTACTCGGCCATAGTATAAATCTCTGGTGTAAAGTATTCTGAAAAAAGCTTGAATAAACCTTCCTGTAGAAATTAAGGCAATCCTTCCATTAAAGCGCTTAATGCGACTTTTATGGAAGGAAGCCTGAATCTAAATGTGCTGATCTACAGTTCGGTTAGCTTATCGTATGTTTCGGGACGACGGTCTCTGAAAAACTGCCAGGTAGAGCGCACTTCATCAATCAGGTCCAGATCGAATTCGGCTATCAGCAGCTCATCCTGATCTTCAGAAGCCTCAGCGAAAATCTGACCGCGTGGATCAACGAAATAAGAGGTACCGTAAAAGCGGCCGAGATTCCAGGGTTTTTCTTCACCCACACGATTGATGCATCCCATAAAGTAGCCGTTGGCGGCGGCATGTGCAGGCTGTTCGAGTTTCCATAAATATTGCGATAGTCCGGCAACCGTAGCCGACGGATTGTAAACAATTTCCGCCCCGTTTAGTCCCAATATTCTGGCACCATCAGGAAAATGACGGTCATAGCAAATATACACGCCCACTTTGGCATATTTTGTCTGAAATACCGGATAGCCAAGATTGCCGGGCTTGAAGAAAAACTTCTCCCAAAATCCGGTCGTGTGTGGTATGTGATTTTTGCGATACTTGCCAAGATAAGTTCCATCGGCATCGATTACGGCCGCAGTGTTATAAAAAACGCCTGCCTGCTCTTTTTCATAAACCGGCACTATAATTACCATATTGTACTTTTTAGCATAGTGCTGCATCAATTCGGTCGTTGGACCGGGCACCGATTCTGCAGAGGCATACCAGCTTTTGTCCTGTCCCGGACAGAAATACGGCGTGTTGAAAATTTCCTGAAGACAGAGAATCTGAACGCCTTTTTTCCCGGCTTCCTCGATATACGGAATGTGCTTATCCGTCATCGCTTTCATAATTTCGGAAATGCTGCCTTCGCCCTCGGTCATGGGAAGGCTCATTTGAATAAGACCTGATTTTACTTTTCTTGGCATAAGTATGTACGATTAGTTAAATAAGGGATTGATCAATAAAACGGATTTCCGTTTTCTCAATTAAACTGTATAAGATGTTTTTCCGCGCTTCACAAATTGTCCGCTGCCGGGCTTAAGGTGGCACTCGCCCTGTTCTATGGCAAGCTGACCGCGCAGAAATACGGTTTCGGTTTTCCCGGTTACCTGCCAGCCTTCATAACTGGAGTAATCGGCGTTCATATGATGATTTTCTTTTGAAATAGTGTGATGCTTTTCCGGGTCGAAAATAACCACGTCTGCATCCGAGCCGATCGCAAGTGTTCCTTTCTTCGGGTACATTCCAAAAATTTTAGCCGGATTGGTGGCCGTTACTTCCACAAATTTATGGAGTGAAATACGGCCTTTTTTCACACCCTCGGAATACATAAGCTCCATGCGGTGCTCGATGGCTGGATGACCGTTCGGGATTTTGGAAAAATCATCCTTGCCAAGCAGCTTCTGCTCCCATGTAAACGGGCAGTGATCGGTTCCCACCGAATTCACCAAACCCTGCTGTAATCCGGCCCATAAAGCCTTCTGATCCTTCTTTTCGCGAATGGGCGGACTCATCACCCATTTGGCGCCTTCAAAATCATTATCATAAACCGACGCGTCTACCATAAGATACTGTGGGCAGGTTTCCACAAACACGCGCTGATTGCGCAGAGCAGCCCGGCGTACCGCGTTCATGGCGCCTTCGCAGGTAAGGTGAACAATGTAGCCGGTGCAGCCGGTAAAGTGCAGCATATCGGTAAAGCGAGCGGTGGCCTCAGACTCCGTAACCTCCGGCTGAGACCGGTAGTGATACAGGGGAGAGGTCTTTCCTTCGGAAAGATGCTTGGCGATGAGCGAGTCGATTACGTCTCCGTTTGTGGCGTGCACGGTTACGAGTCCGCCGTGCTCTTTCACCACTTTCATAAGCTGCACCATTTGTCCGTCGTCTATCATCAGCGCGCCTTTGTAGGCCATAAAGGTTTTAAACGAGGTGATGCCTTCCTGCTCAATAAACTCAACCACTTCTTTGGCGACCTCATCGTTAAAATCGGTGACCGCCATGTGATACGAATAATCGCCAATGGCTTTGCCTACCGACTTCTTCTGCCAGGTTTTTAGCGCATTTCGCAGCGAGTCTCCCTGTGTTTGCAGGATGAAATCGATTACCGTGGTGGTTCCGCCAAACATAGCCGCGCGGGTTCCGGTTTCGTAATCGTCGCTTGAGTAGGTGCCCATAAACGGCATTTCAAGATGAACGTGAGGATCGACACCGCCGGGCAAAACCAATTTGCCCGATGCATCGATTTCACGATCGGCCTTATGGGGTAGGTTCTTGCCAATTGCCGCAATTTTATCAACCTCTATAAAAAGATCTGCGATATAATCTTCGGCTGCGGTAACAATTCTTCCGTTTTTTATGAGTACAGACATATAGTATAAGCTTTTATTCCAATTATGATTTCATGGCTGGCTTAAGCCGGGCGTTTCTCATCAGATAATAATAGAGCACAAACGCCACCCCAAAGCCGGTGAACCAGGATAGATTATAGAGAAAGTCGAGTGATGGAACCCAGAATCCTACAAGTGCCGTAAGCACGCCGGCAGCAAGGGCAAGCATGGCAGCACGGTTAAATCCGGAGCCACCAAAGGCATATTCGCCGTCGGGTTTATACAGCTCGTGCAGAGCGAGAGTCTTTATGCGAATCAGATAGTAATCACACAGAATGATACCTAGAACCGGACCGAGAAGTCCGCTTACAAAAACCAGAATGGCGCCGATGTCGTCCATCAGCCACCAGGGGCAGGTTGCGATGCCGATGAAACCGGCAATTACTCCGCCTGTTCTAAAATTTAGTTTCTGAGGCAAAACATTGGCGATGGCGTTGGCCGGTGCAATTACGTTGGCCGCAATATTGGTGCTTAATGTTGCCACAATAAGCGCAAGCTGGGCGAACACCACAATTACAGGATCCTGAAATAACGCAACCAGCGAGACCGGATCCCAAGGAGTGTCCTCAACTATGAGAATATCGTTAAAGGTGATGACCGCCGCGCTTGTTACAAAAATTGCAACAAAGGAGAAAAAGGTCATGGTAGTCGGCAGCCCCAGAAACTGACCCTTAATTTGATCGCTTTGCGTTTTGGAAAGCCGGGTTACGTCTGCAATGCTGATGGCCATCGTGGCCCAGAAACCAACCATAGCGGTAAACCAAATCAGGTACAGACCAAGTGGCGGACCGCTGTCGGAGTGGCGCAGCGGCAGCACAGATATCACGCTGGAGAGGGCGCTGTCGGGATTCCGAAGCTGTAGTCGTACCGGAACCATGCCCGAACTGTAGGCCTCGGAAAAGGGGATAGAGTAGGTAGATTCGGCTCCGGTTACGGGCATCCAGCCCATTTCATGAGTTCCGTTTTCGCCGGGAATCCAGATGTTTACTTCCGAAGCTTTAGCGCTGCCGTCGAGTCCTGTTACCAGATTGAGGGTGAGCGTATATTCTACTGGATTTTCCGAATCTGCTTCCAGAGTGGCGGTGGTCATTTGTAGCTGACGACCCTGCTCAAGTACGCCTGAAAAGCTGCCCACATTCTGATAGCCCCAGCCAATTAAAATGAGCCCGATAAGAATGAGAATGGGCGCAGAGTAATTCTCCAACCATTTAATGGATTCGGTGCCCTTCCAGATAAAGTAAATATTGAGCAGCCAGAAAAGGCCAAAACCAATAAATTTGCCCAGATCCAGCTCGGGAGAAGCGGTCTGAC
Source organism: Balneolales bacterium (assembly GCA_022565805.1). Taxonomy (GTDB): domain Bacteria; phylum Bacteroidota; class Rhodothermia; order Balneolales; family Cyclonatronaceae; genus Cyclonatronum. The sequence goes on along the minus strand of JAIULZ010000090.1, from coordinate 9,360 downwards.
CAGAAAGCACGTTCCAAATGGAATAAAACGCGAGGCCGCCAATCCAGGTTTGTATGCCAAACCAGCCGCAGGCAATAATGCCCCGAACCAGCGAGGCAATATGCACTCCGTGAATTCCAAAACTCGACCGGCCAAAAACCGGAAACGGAATGCCGTATTTTACGCCTGCATGTCCGCTAAGCACCATAGGAATGGTAATTACCAGATTGGCAATGGCGATAATAATTAGGGAAGCTTCCCAGCTAAGCCCCGAACGAATCATGCCGGAGGCCAGAAGATAGGTGGGAATACATACCGCCATTCCAACCCATATTGCCGTCATGTCCCACATTGTCCAGGTGCGGTCCTCGTGCGGCAGCGGAGCCATATCTTCCCCGTTTAGCGGGGAGTCGTGGAGCTCGGGTGGTAATCGAAGGTTATCTTTCACAGATGCAGCAAAGCTTAGTTACGGTTTAAGAGCAATATTCGTCGGCAATTTCCAGAGCCTGAGAAATAATGCCAAGGCCTTCATCTATCTGTTCTTTGTTAATGATGAGTGGCGGAGCGGTGAAAATCCAGTTCCAGCGCACGAATGTAAACATGCCCGCTTCGCGGATTTTGGCAGCCATTCGGTTGGTAGCCTCCATTTGGGCGGGTTTGGCATTCCAGGGAGTTACCGGCTCTTTGGTCTCGCGGTTTTTTACCAGCTCGATACAGCCGAGCAGACCCGTATTGCGATAGTCTCCCAGCGAGGGATGTTTTTCTTTTAGCTTTTCCACGCCGGCTTCGATGTAGGTGCCCATGTTGGCGGTATTCTCAACCAGCTTGTCTTCCTGAAGTATCTTAATATTTTCGACCGCGGCCGCGCAGGCAACAGCATGCGCAGAATACGTGAGGCCGATAACCATAGGATGCTCCTCAAACTTGCGGGCCATCGCGTCGGAAATCATCACCGCGCCCAAAGGAATGTAGCCGGAGGTGAGACCCTTAGCCATGCAAATCATGTCGGGCTCCACGCCATGATGCTCTACCGCGAACATCTTACCCGTGCGGCCGAACCCGCTCATAACCTCATCATCAATAAGCAGAATGCCATATTCGTCGCATAAACGACGCACGGCTTTCCAGTAGTTGGGCGGATATTTGATGCAGCCCGAAGAGCCCGATTCGCCTTCCAGCAAAATGGCGGCAATGCTGTCGGGGTTTTCATATTTGATAACCTGCTCGAGGTTTCGTGCGGCCATTTCACCGCATTCCTCGGCAGATTTTGTGCCCCACGGGCAGCGATAGAAATAGGGATTTTCCACGTGCACAATATTCGGCACTCCCTGATTGTCAACCGGGAATTTGCGCGGGTCGCCACCGGCCGAAATGGCTCCGTAGGTGGCACCGTGGTAAGAACGGTATTGCGTAATAATTTTATGGCGACCGGTGTACATGCGCGCCAGCTTCATGGCGTTTTCTATGGCTTCTGCGCCGCCAAGCGTAAAAAAGGATTTGTTAAGGCTCTTTGGCGCTATCTCGGATAGTTTCTTGCCAAGCTTGCCGCGCGCGTCGGTAATCATACCGGGAAACACATAGCTAACTTCCTCCATCTGCCGCTGCACCGCTTTGGTAATGCGCTGATCTCCGTGGCCGATATTCACATTCATCAGCTGTGAAGAGAAATCCAGAATTCTTTTGCCATCGCGGTCGTACAGATAAACCCCGTCGGCCCGCTCAATGCTAATTGGGTTAAGGCCCGACTGTTTGGACCACGAAAAAAGAGTATGATCAAGATTGTTGGTTTTGATCTCGGCAGGTGTGGGAGGATGCACTTGTGTTTCCATAGGTAAAAATAAAAATGCGGTAGCTGTTGAAAGAAAAGCAGACCTCCGGATTACATAAAACCCGGAGGTCCGCGTCAAAAAAAGAATAAAAAGGGAATTAGCTCATCCAGTTTGTTCTGGCTTCGGGATTCCACTTCACCGTAGTTTTCTTATTCTGTGTCCAGAACTCGATAGAGCTTTTGCCGGTGATATCGCATACACCAAACTTGGAGTCGTTCCATCCACCAAACGGGAAGGGTTCGCGGGGCACCGGAACGCCAATATTTACGCCAATCATGCCTGCGCTCGCGCGCTCCATAACTTCCTTGGCAGCGCTCCCGCTTTGGGTAAACACAGCTGCTGCATTTCCATATTCTGAGGCGTTTTCCACCAAAATGGCATCATCCAGATTTTTTGTACGGATGATGGAAATCACTGGTCCGAAAACTTCTTCTTTGGCAATGGCCATATCCGGAGTTACGTAATCTACAATGGTCGGTCCCACGTAAAAGCCACCTTCTTTGCCTTTAACAACCGCTTTTCGGCCGTCTACCAGCACCTTGGCCCCGGCAGCTTCGGCTTCATCGATGTAGCGCTCTATTCGCTCTTTGGCTTCTTTGCTTATTACAGAACCCAGCGTATCGCCCGGAACTACTTTTTTGGCTTCTTGAACCATACGGCTAACGATATGGTCAACTTTATCTACGCCCACCATTACTGCAGCGGCCATACAGCGCTGACCCGCACAGCCAGACATGGATGCCACCACGTTAGAAGCGGTCATTTCCTCATGAGCATCGGGAAGCACAATCAGGTGATTTTTCGCGCCACCCAAAGCCACGCATCGTTTAAGGTTAGATGTGGCGCGTTTATAGACAATTTTGGCCACTTTTGTAGATCCCACAAAAGAAACGGCCTTAATATCAGGATGATCGCAAATGGCCTCTACCACTTCCTTGCCGCCATTCACGATATTGAAAACTCCGTCGGGGAGTCCGGCTTCTTTAAGCAGTTCAGCGATTCGTGTAGCGCTCATAGGGACCACTTCCGAGGGTTTCAGAATCATGCAATTGCCCAGAGCTATGGCGTTAGGGATGGTCCAGTGCGGCACCATATTAGGGAAATTAAACGGAGCAATTGAAGCCACAACACCAACAGGTTTACGGTCGAGGCGCACTTCCACGCCACGGCTCACTTCCTGAACTTCATTGGCAATAATCTGCGGCAGGGAGCAGGCAAATTCGGTTAATTCGATGCTTTTATCCACTTCGGCCATCGATTCGCTCCATGTTTTACCATTTTCGACATGGCAGATTTGAGTGAGCTCGTCTTTGTGCTTTTCCAGCAGCTCACGGTACTTATACAGCACCTGTACACGGTCTTTAATAGTGCGGCCAGACCATTCCGGGTAGGCCTTTCGAGCGGCTTGAACCGCATCGTCTACTTCCTTGGCCGATGAGAGGGAAACGGTTGAAATCAGGCTGCCGTCCAGCGGACTAAAGACATCCATCTGTTTGCTGCCGTTCGACACAAACGATCCGTTAATAAAATTCTGCGTTTCGGTGGGCTTGGCGATTGTTGTATCCATGGGTCTGACCTTATTATTCTTATTCAAAAAAAATTAAAATGAGCTCAACTAAATCTATGTCAATGCGAGAATCCTCTCCGTGCTCAACTATTTATACTATGTACCACATTAAGTAAATCCGGGCAAATCTGCAGTATTGTAAGATGTAAAGCAGACTAACTATACCGTAAAAAAATCCGTTGTTTTAACAGTCGTTTCATTTTGCCTTAAAAAAGGGTCTAACAATTAACAATTTCTTAACATTAAAAGAAAATATTTTTTTTGAGCTGTTTTTTTATGGAAGACAGAACGATAAGCCGGTAAAAGTCTTTGAAAAGGCATCAAATATATTTGTGAGCCACGGAAGAAGTAGGGCAAGAAGGTGATAATGCAAAGACTCCTGAAAAAAAGCGTAATCAGTCATCTTTTCATACTGCTAAAATTCTAATTTGGAAAGTTGAACTACGTATCCCTTGTTAGGATGTCAATATTATAATTCGAATTGAAGGATGGGCAGAAGTTTTTTTACCTGAAGCTTGGTAGCCTATAATTTGGTTATGGGCAGTTTGATTTTATGTGATTATCACTTTGATGTCTTTGGATAGCTATTCTCCGCAGATTTATTGCTTTCGGGAAGATCCCTGCACGGGCTTACTTGTGATTTCTTTAATCCGAAGATTTAGGAATCCGGACTACGTCGAAGAGTCCATCATCCGCGGTAGGCCCTTAGCCATGAAGCTTCGTAATGCGAAATTAATACTTCCAATGCGCAGCGAGCATATTTGTCAGCCCCGCTTTTTTAGTCCTTTACGTTTTCAGCCAAAAATTCAAATTCACCATTCCAAGCTATACAGCTTAAGAGAATAGCCTTCAGGATCTTCTGAGGGAAAGCGAAAAAGTATGCCGGATTCGCTAAGGTGTTCTGCGCCCTCTGCGTTTTCTGGAAAATCGAGCGAGCCCAGATAGGAACCATCTTCAGAGAAAATATCGAAGCGGCGGGACGAATCCTGATGCGGATTTATCTCCAGCCAAACGCGATTATTCGCATCAATGAACAGGCTGATAAACCGGAATTTGTGGGTTGGAATCGGCGCAGTGGATACGGGCGTACCGGTGCGCCGGCTCGATTCTTCGCGGTTTTCTCTTATTATTTCCCGCTCCGATTCGGTAAATCTAATCGCCGGTGGGAAACGTGAAAACTCAAAAGTTTCCGCTTCGCCGGTACGTACATCAAACTTATGAAACCGGTACGTAGTGTCTCTGTTTATGGTAAAAAAGTGATGCTCATCCATAAACACAACGGGACAAAAGGTGCACGACAATTGCTCAGGCGGTGCGTTCTGCATCTCCAGCTCCAGGATGAAGTGCTCCTCAGAAGAGTCTGATTCGGGATCGTAAACATTTATCACCAGACTTCCGAGCGGTAATTCTCTGGCTGCGACCCTGAACGGGTTGCTAACAATCATGAGCTTGTCATCTACCCACTGCAGGCTGGGATTCCATCCGGCATCAAAGTTCGTCGTACGAAACTGTTCGTCATTCAGGTTGAAAATAGTGACTCTGTTTGAGGAAAGATCTGCTGCGGCGATGTAACCGTTTGGATGTGTGTCCATCGCAAAAAAAGAGCTCATTTCGCCGGGTCCGCGGCCTTGACCCGACATGGTCCTTAGTATTTCTCCGTTTTCATCAATATGATATATTTTTTGAAGTGAGTAATCTCCTGCAATAAGCTCCCCGTCTCCGATAGTCTGGAAATAGGTGAGGTTAGGAAAGATTTCCGCATCATGAAGCGACCACTCCCGAACCAGTTCGAGCTTTACGTTGGCGGCAGTTAATGTCAGGTCATTTTCACCTTTCTGCTCGTCTGAAGAAGGATTACAGGCAAATAATAGCACAGCAGGCAGGAATATTAAAAAGCCGCGAAAAGGCAGATGATACAGTTTCATAGCAGGAGTCTTTATTATAGAGGAAAGATGATGTTATGCAAGAATTTGCAAATAAAACAATGATTTTGTAAAAAGCGAGGGGTTGAGGGCAAAGATTTGCGGGGAATTGAGTCATTTACGCCACTAGATCTCGGCAGAGTACATAGTTGAATTATATACAGTCTGGGTTTGGAGCAAATCTAGCTTAGCTAACAAATAACAAGGCTCATTACTTATGTACATTCTCCAGTTCCTCAATCAAAATAAATATGTTCGAGGATGGATTTTGGGGTATCTCGGATCGTTTTGCTCGTTCACATGCTTTGTTACATGTACTATTGAGTTTAACCCGCAGTTTGTTATCGATGTAGCCTTTTTTATAGGTGTTCTTATTTCGATTAGACAATTCCTATATGCATTCATCAGTAGAAATATGAGCCTTTTGATTTTTGTAGTGATAGAGAAACCATAGCTCAATGGATGGGGTAGAGAGTATTAGTTTGACATCTTTAACTTTGTTGAGCTGTTCGATGGTTTCCGACACATCTCCATCATATAATAGGAAGTCTTTATCTTTGGGATGAGTGGGTTTACCCTGTTTAGACTTTTTTATGAAGGTGTCGGTAATATTTGAGCCGGATACTTTTGGAATAATTTCGATAGGTAAACGATATTTAGATCGCAGGAAAGAAACATAGGCCTTTTCAGTCAAGCCTTCACAAAAAACCCAATAGGTCGGGTTAATTCGTTTACCCTTCGATTTTCTCCTCCTACTCATCCAAAATACTCTTAATTGTTTCTAAAGAATCTTCCAGAATTGGAACAGCGTCAAATCGACCTTGTAAATACGCTTTTTCCAAATTCATGGTGTCTCTGAAATCGCTGTAATCATATAAGGAATACACATCCGTAGATGCATCTTCTTTTTTATTTATGAAGTAGATCTGATCCTTTCTCATTTTCTTGAGATTCAGGAACCTCGTGTTGTGGGTAGTGCACAATAATTGGGCACGTTTGCTGGCCCGGAAAAAATTGAAGATGTATTCTATAATTCTAGGATGCAGGCTTTCTTCTATTTCGTCGATCAGCAGTATTTTATTGTGTTTTACGATGTCTAAAACAGCAAGCATTATAAAAAAAAGTTTAATCGTACCTTGAGACTCTTCTGCTAAAAAATTAAAACCAACTCTTGGGTTTCTTTTATGGTAAGTTGTAATCTGTATGCTTTCTTCAATAACTTCTTCTACAGTAAGGGTTAAGGTATCCAAGTTGGCATTAAAGTTTTTCCCAGGATGTTTTAGCGATTTAAATTTCACATCGATGATATCGCTGTCCGCAAACTTCAGCACTTCCATAAGGTGTTCCTTATTTTCCTTGCTCAGATGTTCAATCATCGATTTGCCAAACCCGGGATATTGAAGTATAAACCTTGAATGAAAGTAATTGAAAATTTCTTTCGGTATATCCCGGTCCATCTGACTGGCTCTGCTTACAAATAGCGTTTTGTTGGATGTATTCTCCGCAACATCCATTGGTCGCTTGATTACGTCTCCAAAGCTGTATATTTCGCTTTTGCTCTTTCCTCTGCGCTCATCACGGGTAAATATTTCCTTTATTCTGCCTTTTGGGTAATAATGCAGACTTTCTGTTACGATCTGGGTTTGAGTAAGACTAAAAGAGTATTCGAACTCAATGTCGCTTGACACAAAGCGAATAAAATAGGAGCCGGGTTTCTGGTTGTAGCCATCGAACTTAAATGGATGAAAATTGAATGTGGAATTCTCATTGTGCATATGAGATCCAAAAACCATGGCGTTACAAAACCGAATTGCTTTGATTACGTTACTTTTTCCCGAAGCATTTGCACCGTACATAACTATTGTTTTCAGGACTTTAGTATCATTATGCTTGAAAACATTATCGCTTAACGCAAGTGCATTGGCCGATTTAATATTTGCCGCGCGAAAGTCTATGCATACTTCCTCTTTAATAGAGAAAAAGTTGCTTATCCGTATTTCCAAAACCATTTTAAAAGCTTTTTTTGTAATTAAATTACAAATTGACCAAATAAAATGATTTTAGCAAGCTGTTTTGAAATCTTTACATTGGGTGTAGTTTTAGTTTATTGCAATTCTTGAAAACTATCCAAAATTCCGTTTCGGAAGTATAAGTAAATCCGATTTTGGTAGACCCATTGTTCGAGCGTACCTGAGATTGTAGTTGTCCTATTGATGTTATTAGGTCTTCCAAAAGCTTCTCGAGCCATTACAGAAGTCATGCCGATCCAGGGCTCTTTTCTATAAATTCTGATACCGTCTCTTAGTCCGTATTGTCGAACTAATCGATCTTGGCGTTGAGTAGTATTTTGCCCTCTTGTTGAACCGCCATTAAGCTCGTTTTGTTTTTCTTCAATGAAATCATTCACTTCAAGTGAAGCAACGCTTATATAACCAACGAGATCCGCATATTGGGCTTTAAAAAAGGGCGGTTTATAAAAATCAAATATCAGGACTTCTTTACCACTTTCAATTCTTGCTAATTCTTGAGCGCCACCAGATGGTTCAGCACGCATTCTTGCACCAACAAAACTTATTTTCGTTGGTACGCCTTCACTAATTAGTTCTTTGTATCTAATTTGTGCAACTATCTTATTTAATTCAGATAGATGGGTGATTAAGCTATTCCTTTGCTCTTGTAAATGCTTGATCTGTTCATCAATTGCTTTTACATGATCATTCAACTCAGCTATTTTTGCATTAAGAGAGTCTATGTCTTGTCCGGAAGAAGTAGAAGAGAGAAACAACAGGAAGGTTATGATAGTGAAGGCTATTTTCATAAATTTTAACTTATTGCAATATTTATGATTTATATGCTTGACTAATATATGCTTACTAAAGTAAATAGTTCAAGCAAAAAACTCGTCTGCAATCTCAACTATGTTTAAGGAATTTGGATGAAAGATGAAATTTAGTGCAGGAATATTTTAAGAGGGCTATATTTTTAAGTTCATAGAAGACTAAATGTCTATAAGGCAGTGAAATAGGTACATTCTTTTATTAGAAAATACCTACACCTCCCCCAAAATCACCAATACTAGCAAATAAAAACCTAGACCTAAACCCGATTCAGAATAGCGAATTGTTTGTCTCCCTGATATCTGATACCCTTAAACTAAACCTATTCCGGTACCACTTTCTGACCCATGAATAGCAGCGTGTTGGTGGTGCGCTCGCGAATGCCGAACAGGAACGGCCGGTCTATGCGTATTACGGGAGTTTCGTCGGGTCCGACGGATGTTACTCTAATCCCAATGGTGGTAACGGCTGCGGCTTCTGTGCCTTCTTCATTTACTTTGATGAAAGAGTCTTGTTTTACATCGCCCACAAATATTTGCGTATCCGAAATGGGTGAGAAATCTGCCAGAGATGGGTTAAAGGCATCGTGCATGCCGAGCTGTTGCAGAGTCGTGTTGAGGTCGAATCCGCTGGTTCTGAAGCTGAATTTAGGCAAATACAGTTCTGCTTTTCGCCACTGACTCCCGCTTCCCAGGTAGGTGGTAGCTTCTGCCCAGTCTGCCGCAGAAAAATCATTTCTAAAACGTTCAAAATCGTGAGTGTCGGGCAGGATAATTACCATGGAGAAGTTTTTGCGACCATAGGGTATTTCTACGGCGAGGTATCCATCACCCATTGCGGTAAGCAGATTTACTTCTCCAAACATGGTTGGCACTTCGGTTTCTGATCCATCCATTAGCGTGAAAGGGCGCATTTCGGTATCGGAGGCCTTAAACCGTGCGCTCCAGCTTCCTTTAAAATAAAGCGCATTCATCAGTACCATTACATCATCGGGGTCGAGCTCATCAACTACGCTATCGATGAGCCCGTTGGTATTATCAGAGGCCCACTGATTGATTATACTTACAGAGGCATCATCATTGAAATCCAGAGAACGGACTAACTCAACTTCCGTAAAAAGACCGTGTAGTGGCTACAAATCAACTTGTTTAACAGGGCGATCTGCTATTCAGGGATGAAATTAGACAATTGGCAGAGGGTAAAATTGACCGAGGACGGAGAGCGGG